>NZ_CFHOXV010000057.1:0-18643 GCF_984505615.1 Alteromonas sp.
AAAAAAGTAATCGCCCGCTAATCAGTAGGTGACAACTTTTGTCTAAGCTAACCATTGCGTTAGATATCATGGGGGGCGATCATGGTCCCCCTGTTATCCTTTCCGCTACCCTCAAAGCCATCCGGCAACATCCAGATTTCAAATTTATCTTATGTGGCCAGCAGTCCGTCATTGAACCTGCTGTCGCTGATTTATTGCCAGAACAACGTGCAAGAGTCACCATCGAACATTGCGACGATGTCGTTGATATGGGCGACGCGCCTGCCTTTGCATTGCGCAATAAAAAGCAATCTTCTATGCGCCGCATTATTGAACTGGTGGAATCCGGGGAGGCCGATGCCTGTGTCAGTGCCGGAAATACCGGCGCGCTGCTGGCAATGGCTTATTATCTTCTGAAAACTCTGCCCGGTATTGACCGGCCAGCCCTTGTTTCAGCAATGCCGACGGCCAGTCATCATAAAGTGTTTTTGCTGGATCTTGGCGCAAACGTAAACTGTACGTCAGAAATACTTTTTCAGTATGGTGTGATGGCCAGTGTACTTGCCCAGGAAGTGTCCGGTATTGAAAAGCCGAGAGTGGCGCTACTGAACGTAGGCGAAGAAGATATAAAAGGTAATGCGCAGGTCAAGATTGCCGATCAGTTGTTCAGAAATGCCAGCGCACTGAATTATATTGGTTATGTGGAAGGGGATGACATTTTTACTGATTATGCCGATGTAGTGGTGACCGACGGATTTACCGGCAATATTGCCCTTAAATCTACCGAAGGTTTAGCCAAACTGGTTATTAATGAAGTAAAACGACAATCCCAAATGAACCTTTTAAGCCGTTTGATGGCCAGAATAGCGTTGCCGCTGCTGAAAAGCATCTACAACAGGGTGAACCCCGACCAGTATAACGGGGCGAGTCTGATAGGATTGCGCGGCATTGTCATCAAGAGTCACGGAAACGCTTCCGCTGACGCTTTTTACTATGCGATTTATCAGGCAATGCAAGAAGCCAAAATGGGCATTCCTGAGAAAATAAAAAGTAAAATAGAAACGGTTTTGTTGGAGCAGCTTTGAGCAATTATTCACGAATTATCGGGACCGGAAGTTATTATCCCAGTGAAGTGCGTACTAATGCCGACCTGGAAAAAATGGTCGATACCAGTGACGAATGGATCACTGAACGTACCGGGATTAAAGAAAGACGAATTATCGGTGCTGACGAAACAGCCGCCACCATGGGATTTGAAGCCAGTAAGCATGCTATAGAAGCTGCCGGTATCGACCCGAAGTCCATCGACATGATTGTGTGTGCAACCACCAGTGGTGCCCATGCATTCCCCAGCACAGCGTGTGAAATTCAGGCGATGCTCGACATTAACGGCATTCCTGCGTTTGATGTTGCCGCTGCCTGTGCCGGTTATTGTTATGCCCTGAGTATTGCCGATCAGTACATCAAGTCTGGTATGGCTAAACGGGTGCTGGTTATTGGTACAGACTGTCTGACCCGCATGATGGATCCTACCGACCGCGGTACAATCATTCTGTTTGGCGACGGTGCAGGTGCAACGGTCATTGAAGCCAGTGAGGAACCGGGTATTTTGTCTACCCATATTCACGCAGACGGTTCTTACGGTGAATTACTCTATGCCGGTAATCCTCAACGGGGTGTAGCATCTTCCGTTGAAGAAAACTGGTGTGCTATGAAAGGCAATGAGACTTTCAAAGTTGCCGTCACTAAATTGTCTGAGACTGTAGAACAAACTCTTGCTGCCAATAATATGGCAAAATCTGATCTTGACTGGCTGGTACCACACCAGGCAAACTTCCGCATCATTAAAGCGACTGCCAGAAAGCTGGACATGTCGTTAGATCAGGTTGTGCTGACCCTGGAGAAATACGGTAACACGTCTGCTGCAACCGTGCCTACTGCACTGGATACTGCTATCAGAGATGGCCGTATTAAGCGTGGTCAGAATCTTCTTCTTGAAGCATTCGGCGGAGGCTTCGCCTGGGCTTCAGCTCTGGTAAGATATTAAGTCCGGTCTGCAGACCGGCACGATAAAGATAACAATAAGGAACAATAATGACTCGTACAGCTTGTGTATTTCCGGGACAAGGTTCCCAGTCTGTCGGCATGCTTAAAGAGCTGGCTGAAAGCCACCCTGTTGTAATTGATACATTTAAAGAAGCGTCAGACGCGTTGGGATATGACTTGTGGGATCTGGTGCAGAATGATACAGACGGCAAGTTAAACGAGACTCACATCACGCAGCCTGCGCTGCTGACAGCCAGCGTTGCCATCTGGCGTATTCTTCAGGAAAAGCAGATTCAGGTAGATTACCTGGCCGGTCACAGTCTGGGTGAATATTCAGCGCTGGTTTGTGCCGGTGCCATTGAATTTAAAGACGCTGTGAAGCTGGTAGAAGCCCGTGGTCAGTTCATGCAACAGGCTGTACCGGCCGGAGCAGGGGCAATGTATGCCATTATCGGGCTGGACGATGAAACCATTGCTGAGTGTTGTCAGCAAACAGCTATTGCAACCGGTGAAGTTGTGTCTCCGGTTAACTTCAATTCGCCGGGCCAGGTGGTCATTGCCGGTGAAAAGGCTGCCGCAGAACAAGCTGCAACGGCATGTAAAGACGCCGGTGCAAAACGTGCGTTACCACTGGCTGTCAGTGTGCCGTCTCACTGCGAACTGATGCGTCCTGCTGCTGACCAGTTAGATGATGCACTGGCTGCAATCAACATTACTGCACCTGCGATTAACGTGGTGAACAACGTTGATGTGAGCGTAGAGTCTTCGGCTGAAGCCATTAAAGATGCGCTCGTGCGTCAGTTATACTGTCCGGTGCAGTGGACCCGTACCGTCGAGTTCCTTGCCGCGCAGGGCGTAGAGAAAATTATTGAAGTGGGGCCGGGTAAAGTATTAACCGGTCTGACTAAACGAATTGATAAAGCATTAACCAGTGTTGCGGTAAATACGCCGGACACACTGGCTGATCTTTAATTACTCAGAATCAGGAAAATTATGAGTCAGTTATCAGGTAAAGTCGCCTTAGTAACAGGCGCAAGTCGCGGTATCGGTAAAGCCATTGCTGAAGCACTGTCTGCGCAGGGCGCAACCGTTGTGGGTACTGCAACCAGCGAAAATGGCGCTGCTGCTATTTCTGAATATTTAGCTGCATCAGGCGGTAAAGGCCTGGCATTAAATGTGACAGACAAAGCATCGGTGGAAACCGTGCTGAAGAACATTACTGATGAATTTGGTGCTATTGATATTCTGATCAATAATGCCGGTATCACCCGTGATAATCTGTTAATGCGAATGAAAGATGACGAGTGGCAGGACATTATCGATACCAATCTGTCATCTATCTTTACGCTGTCTAAAGCCGTGTTACGCGGTATGATGAAGAAGCGTTATGGTCGTATCGTCAATGTTGGTTCAGTAGTGGGCAGTGCCGGTAATGCCGGACAGGCAAACTATGCTGCTGCAAAAGCCGGTGTGATTGGATTTTCCAAATCTATGGCACGTGAAGTGGCATCCCGCGGTATCACCATCAATGTGGTCGCTCCGGGCTTTATCGATACAGACATGACGAAAGCATTGACAGACGACCAGCGAGAAGCGATCTTTAAGGACATCCCGGCAAACAGACTGGGTGCACCGGAAGAAATTGCTTCAACTGTTGCTTTCTTAGTCAGTGATGGCGCTGCGTACATCACTGGTGAAACCATCCATGTGAATGGTGGAATGTATATGAATTAATGTTGCCATCTGGCAGCAATTTCGTGCCTGAGCCTTGTTTTGCTTGGGTGTTGGTGTTAAAAAATTGTAGAATTAATTGGTTGGTTGCTGGTTTGACCAGGATATTTACATCACTTGGTACTTGCAAGGATAGCCCTTGCAAAATAAACTAGCGGCACTTTTTTATCTAGTGACGTTAAGGGAAACCTAGAATTATGAGTAACATCGAAGAGCGCGTAAAAAAGATCATCGTAGAACAGCTGGGCGTTAAAGAAGAAGAAGTAAAAGCTGAAGCTTCCTTCGTTGATGATTTGGGCGCAGATTCACTCGACACTGTTGAGCTGGTTATGGCTTTAGAAGAAGAGTTCGATACTGAAATTCCTGATGAAGAAGCAGAGAAGATCACTACCGTTCAGTCTGCTATCGACTACATCAACGCAAATAAAGACGCGTAAGCGTTCCTGAGTTTTGCGAAAACGGCTCTGTTAAGAGCCGTTTTCGTATCTAACGTTAGTTCCAATACGAGGGCTTTTTGTGACAAAACGTCGCGTAGTAGTTACTGGTATGGGTATGCTTTCACCACTGGCTTCTAATGTTGAAGACACGTGGAGCCGCCTGTTAAAAGGTGAAAGTGGTATCGGTGACATCACCTTATTCGATTGCAGTAACTATTCCACTCGTTTTGCCGGTCAAGTCGATGATTTCGACCCGCAAGATTACATCGAAAAGAAAGAAGCAAAAAAGATGGACCGGTTTATCCAGCTCGGCATTGCCGCGGGTAAGCAGGTTCTTGCTGATTCCGGTCTGGCGATTACTGATGAGAATGCTCACCGTGTAGGTGTGGCTATCGGTTCAGGTATCGGCGGTCTTGAACAAATCGAGCAGAACCACGTTAAACTGATGAACAGCGGTCCTAAGCGCGTTTCACCGTTTTTTGTGCCTTCTACTATCACCAACATGATTTCCGGCTTCCTGTCTATTATGGAAGGGCTGAAAGGGCCGAACCTGAATATCGTGACAGCCTGTACAACCGGTGTGCACAACATTGGTGTGGCAGCGCGTACCATCGCTTACGGCGATGCTGACGCCATGCTTGCAGGTGGTGCTGAAGCTTCTATTACCCCGCTGGGTATCGCAGGTTTTGCAGCAGCCAGAGCGCTGTCCTCAAATAACGATGCGCCGCAGCAGGCCAGCCGTCCATGGGATAAAGACCGTGATGGCTTTGTAATGGGTGAAGGTGCCGGTGTGATGATGCTGGAATCTTATGAATCTGCAGTTGCCCGTGGTGCCAAAATCTATGCTGAACTGACAGGCTTCGGAATGAGCGGTGATGCATATCACATGACTTCACCTCCTGCAGATGGCGAAGGCGCAGCCCGTTCTATGGAAAACGCCTTACTGGATGGCGGCGTTAACCGTGAAGATATTGGTTATATCAATGCACATGGTACGTCCACGCCAGCTGGTGACATTGCAGAAGTTGCAGCAGTAAAGCGGGTATTTGGTGAACATGCTCATCATTTACTGGTCAGCTCGACTAAGTCAATGACCGGTCACCTGTTGGGTGCTGCCGGTTCGGTAGAAGCTATTTTTACCGTGCTTGCACTGCGTGACAAAATGGCGCCGCCTACAATCAACCTGGACAATCCGGGTGAAGGCTGTGATCTTGATTTTGTTGCACACAAAGCGAAATCATTCGATACGCCTTACGCCTTATGTAATTCATTCGGCTTCGGTGGTACTAACGGTTCATTAATCTTCAAACGTATTGACGGTTAATGTAATTGATTGTGAAAAGGCAGCATCACGCTGCCTTTTTTTGTATCTGAAGTGTAGTGATAGGTTATGCGTAACTCACTTGCGGTTTTTGTAAGGCGCGTCTGCACACTGTAAATCCCTGCATCTGCTGGTATACTTCCGCACTGAATTTTATCAATGAATCACACGCTTTATGTCTGAAGACATACATCAGGACCGCGCATTTCAATACGGTGATGGCATGTTTACCACAATGCATGTGGCTTGTGGCCGTGTTGCTCTGTGGTCTCTTCATAAACAGCGGTTACAAAATGACTGTGCCCGGTTGGGATTAACTTTAGATTTGGCCTCGCTGACTGAACAAGTGCATGCGGCAGCGGAAAAACTGGCTGATGGCGTGTTGAAAGTGCACATTTCTTCAGGCTGTGGCGGTCGTGGCTATCAGCGTCCGGCAGGGCAATCTGCTGTCTGGCGGTTATCTGACTTCTCTGTGCCGGCTCAGTATGCTTGCTGGCAGAAGCAGGGAATTGCTGCTGATATCAGCCCGGTGACGCTGGGATTGCAACCCTTGCTGGCAGGTATCAAGCATATTAACCGGCTCGAACAGGTGCTGGTGAAAGAACAGATTACCCTCGATGATGCCATCGTGTGTGATATGCAGGGCTACGTGACAGAGGCGAGTGCCAGCAATGTGTTTTGGTATGCAGACGGTCAGTGGTATACGCCATCACTGGATAACGCCGGCGTGGCCGGTGTTTACCGGGCGTTTATTCTTTCTACCCTTGAGCAGGCCGGCAAGCCTGTGATAACAGGAAAATTTACGATTTCAGATCTTAAAGAAGCCAGCGCGGTTTTTTTATGTAATGCGTTGATGCACATTGTACCGCTGAACCGTATTCAGTTTGATGATGCAGAGGTTCGCTTCGATTGCGGGCCGGTTTGGACGTTGCAGCAGCAAATGAATGAGGCTTATGAGAGGGAACATGAAACGCCTGATTAGTATCCTTGCAGTACTTTTTGCCGGCTTTGCTTTCCTGGCCATCGCTTATTTCTGGTCTGTTAAACAACTCACAGCACCACTTTCGTTAGAAGATGACGTTTTGTACACCGTACCACAGGGTAGTTCTGCGACATCTGTTGTCCGCGACTTATTGGATAACGACCTGGCGTCTTTCCCTCTTCTTACTGCAAAAGTGTGGTTGAAACTGGATCAGCAGGCCAGTGCTGTCAGAGCAGGTACCTATCAGTTAACACCGGGGATGTCTGCAGTGGACGCTCTGTATCTGTTTGCCAGTGGTGATGAATATCAGTTTCAGATAAGTCTTGTGGAAGGGTTGACGCTCAGCCAGTGGATGATGCTGCTCAGAGCCGATATGAATCTGGTTCAGGACGTTACCGGAGATGATGCATTGTCCGGGCTGGCAGCCGCCGTTGAAGGTTATGATTCACAGGCCTGGCCTGAGGGGTTATTCCTGGCAGACACCTATCACTATACTGCCGGTACCTCTGTCTCTGATATCCTCAGACGTGCAGGTGAAGCTTTGAGCCGGTATATTCAGCAACAATGGGATAGCCGCCCCGGGGCATTGCCCTATAAAACGCCTTATGATGTGCTGATCATGGCGTCAATTATTGAGAAAGAAACCGCCGTCGCCAGCGAGCGGCCCCTCATTGCCGGTGTATTTGTTAACAGGCTGGACAGTGGCATGCGCCTGCAAACCGATCCCACCGTTATTTATGGTCTTGGCGATGAGTTTGACGGTAATCTGACCCGTCAGCACCTGCGGGGTAAAACACCGTACAATACGTATACTATTAACGGTTTACCGCCCACACCTATTGCTATGCCGGGTAAAGCGGCCATCGATGCGGCTCTTAATCCGTCGCTGACGGATGCGCTTTATTTTGTTTCCCGCGGTGACGGGACACATGTTTTTTCATCTACGCTGGAAGCCCACAATGAGGCCGTTAACCAGTATCAGCGGAATATCAAAAAAGAATAATATGTCAGGAAAATTCATTGTTATAGAGGGCCTTGAAGGAGCAGGTAAAAGCTCTGTTATTGAGGTAGTGAAACAGTTCATTGAAAGCCGCGGGCATACCTGTGTTTGTACCCGTGAGCCGGGTGGTACGCCCATGGCTGAGGCTATACGTGAATGTGTTAAAGATGACTGGCAGGAGACAGTCGCCGAAGAAACGGAATTAATGCTGATGTATGCTGCCCGCCGTCAGTTGCTGGTTAACGTTATCCATCCGGCCCTCGAAAGAGGAGAGTGGGTGTTGGGTGACCGTCACGATATGAGCTCACTTGCCTACCAGGGCGGCGGCAGACAAATCCCTGAAGATAAGTTGATGGCACTGCGTGAATTGTGTCTGCAGGGCTTTGGTCCCGATCTCACCTTGTATCTTGATGTTGAACCGGAAACCGGATTGCAACGGGCGAGGGGACGGGGAGAGTTAGATCGGATCGAACGTTCCGGGCTGGCTTTTTTTGAGCGCACCCGTGAAAAATATCTGTCACTGACAAATGAATCGCCGACGGCATTTCTCATTGATGCCATGCAGCCTATGGAAAACGTACATCAGGATGTCTTAAGTACACTGGAGGCTAACCTGCCATGATGCCCGGATGGCTGCGACCTCTGTTGCTGAAGTTTACAGACAGACTCCGGTTGCGTAGTCTGCATCACGCATTATTGCTGTCAGGTATTGCTGGTACCGGCAAACGTGTACTGGCGACAGCACTGGCAAAAACCATACTGTGCAAACAGGTATCAGATGAAGGCAGTTGTGGTCAATGCCAGAGTTGTCTGCTTTTTGAAGCCGGTAACCATCCTGACTATCACCAGCTTGTCAGTGAAAAGCAACTCGGCGTCGATGCTGTACGTGGTGGCATACAAAAGTTAGCAGGGACTGCTCAGCTGGGTAACAATAAGGTACTGGTGATCCCTGACGCGGATACCATGACAGAAGCGGCCTCTAATGCGTTACTCAAAACGTTGGAAGAACCGACGGTAAATACTTATTTATTATTACTTACCAGTCGCAAAACGGCGCTGTTACCCACTATCCTGAGCCGGTGCGAAAAACATGATATTCCTTTACCGGCAGAGCAGACCGTTATCGACTGGCTTGCCGCGCAGGGCATAACTGACGTTACCCCGGCAACCATAAAAGCCTACGGCTATGCACCTTATACTGTACTGGACAGTTTGCAGGAAGGTGCTGAAGGGTTGTCGTTCACCGGCTATCAGCAGGGAATTGCGGATTTGATGGGGAATAAAGAATCTCCCCGCAGTCTGGCTGTGAAATGGCAGGAGCATGCTGTTCAGGTAGTAAAATGGTTACAAAGCGATGCCCATGAAAAATATATCCGCACATTGCATTCCGACGATTATCTGGCATCGTTGAAATGTCAGCAGGCGTCTGCACAACTGCAGCATCCCGGCGTAAATAAAGCGGTGATCCTCACCGGCGTACTGGCCGTTTTTTCTGTTAACCCGTTATAAATAAGGTACTGAATTTTGTTCGTAGATTCCCATTGCCATCTGGACCGTTTAAAAATGGACAAGGCCGGACTGGAAGAAACCCTGAAGTTTGCCCGTCAGCGGGGAGTTGAGCATTTCCTGTGCGTCTCAGTGTCTGTTAAAGACTACGATGACATGTATGAAGCGGTAAAAGACTTTCCTGATGTGTCTGTGTCTTGCGGGGTACATCCCTTACATCAGGAAGATGCCTGTGATTACGACACCTTACTGGCGAAAGCGTCTAATCCTGAAGTTGTTGCAATTGGTGAAACGGGTCTGGATTATTTTTACAGTGCTGACACCAAAGAAGTGCAGCTCGCTTCATTTGTGGATCATATCAAGGTTGCGAATGCCCTTCAAAAACCGCTGATCATTCATACCCGGGATGCCCGCGAAGACACACTGTCTTTGCTTAAGGAACATAAAAATCCAGAGACAAAAGGGGTATTACATTGTTTTACCGAAAGTCTCGATATGGCCCTGGCTGCTATCGATATGGGCTTTTATGTTTCCATTTCTGGCATTGTGACGTTTAACTCA
Organism: Alteromonas sp.; assembly: GCF_984505615.1. Taxonomy (NCBI): domain Bacteria; kingdom Pseudomonadati; phylum Pseudomonadota; class Gammaproteobacteria; order Alteromonadales; family Alteromonadaceae; genus Alteromonas; species Alteromonas sp. Next base: position 9,564 of record NZ_CFHOXV010000057.1, read on the forward strand.
GCGGATGAACTCCGTGAAGTGGTAAAAGCGTTACCCATGGAGCGCTTGTTGATAGAAACGGATTCTCCTTGGCTGGCACCGGTTCCTCACAGGGGAAAACAAAATCAGCCTGGCTTTGTGGTCGAAGTGGCTGAATTTATTGCATCAGTAAAAGGGGTAACCGTGGAAGAACTGGCCAGGCAAACCACTGAAAACTTTTACACCTTATTCAGTCATGTCAGACAATAAACCCCTTATCTGGACTGAGCGGCTTCTGAAAAGCTTACAGGCCGGTAAAGATTCACCTGAAAGCCGCTTTATGCAGGTTGCCACCTGCAATAAGGACGGCTTTCCTGAAAACCGCACACTGGTTTTCCGGCAGCTCGATACTGATAAAGGGATTATTTACGCGGTGTCTGATCTGAGAACCGCAAAGGCTGATGCACTTAAGGCAAATGCCAATGCTGCTATTTGCTGGTACTTTACCGGCAGCAGAGAGCAATACCGTTTAAAGTGCACTACCACTATTATCACTGCGGATAACGCACCGGAAGATATTCACCGCGCATGGTCTGAAATGTCTGTACAGGGCAAAAAGCAATTTCTGTGGGGTGTACCCGGTACTGTCAGACAACCGGCAAAGCCTCTCAAGGCGGAAGGCGATATGAATACACCCCCGCCGCATTTCTGCAAGCTGGCTTTCAGGGCAGACTCAGTTGATTACCTGAACCTCAAAGGTAACCCTCAATATCGGGAATTCCAGACACGATGTGAAAGCGACTGGCAAATCCGGGCTGTTATCCCCTGAAAACCGGTAATCACCATTTCATTAAATCGTCTTCACCGTTTCATTTAAGCATACAGACAGTACGTGGGATCAATAAGAAAATAACTGTCAACACGATAGCAGTTTCTGTTTCCCGGAGTATTTATGCAAAATATTGCTCAGAATATTATTTATCTTTCTCACGGTGGCGGACCATTTCCGCTTCTTGGTGAGCCTTCTCACCAGAGTATGGTGGATCAACTAAGCGGGATCGCCGCCTTATTGCCGGTTCCGGAACGCATTCTTCTGATCAGTGCACACTGGGAGGAAAGTACCTTTAGCGTAACAGGGCATCCGTCACCCGGTTTAATTTATGATTATTATGGCTTTCCGGAAGAAGCTTACAGTATTACCTATGCTGCCCCGGGGGATCCTCAATTTGCCGGGACATTACAAGAGTCTGTCAGAGCGGCCGGCATAAAATTATCAGTGTCACCGGAAAGAGGGTTTGATCACGGTATGTTCGTGCCGCTGAAAATCATGTTTCCACAGGCTGATATTCCTGTCGTACAGTTATCATTAAGCAAGCATCTGGACGCTGCTATGCATGTACGTATGGGGGAGGCACTGGCAAAATGTGATTTATCTAAAACGCTGGTGATAGGTTCAGGGTTTTCCTTCCACAATATGAAAGCGTTCTTCAAACCGGTTGCCGGTGCAGATGAAATGAATGATGCTTTTCAGCTCTGGCTGAAAACACTGATGACTGGTGGCGATATCAGTGAAGGAGAGCGCTCACATCAACTCATCAATTGGGAAACAACGGCGCCGAATGCCAGATTTTGCCACCCCCGTGAAGAACACTTATTGCCCTTACACATATGTTACGGACTGGCAGGCAAACCGGCAAAGCAGGCCTTTCAAACGCATATTGCAGGAAAACTGGCGACAACCTTTTTATGGTGACTGACCGGGCGGTTGTTCAGGATGCTATGATATTTGTCCTGATCTGCACTTCCGTCAGGAACCGGTCTTCCGTTGGCAGCAAACTTTGAATTTTTTACCGCTCTGACAGAAACAGGGATCGTTTCTGCTAATTTTGACTGTGCCGGTATCGTCATGCAGTTTTCCACTGTCATAGCGCCAGCAATCGTTTTCTTTCAGGAACAGTGATGTTTCATGGAGAACACCGGTTTTCCGCCTCTCCGCATACCAAGCTTTGAATTCCACATGGTTTGTATCTGTTTGCAATACATCCAGATGGAGCCAGGTCGTGCCGGATGCACTTTCTTCAAGTGCACTGACAGTCAAATCTGCCCGCTTTGATGCTGAATAGGTTTTGAGTACGTATTCATAATTTTTGCTGACATACGCGGAGTATCTCGAACGCATCAGTTGTTCCGGTGAAGTCGCCTCTTGCTGGCCAGCCAGCAATGGCCCGCAACACTGATTTCTGTCTTTACCGCTATTGCAATAACACTGCATTATTTTGCCCGTTTAACTTTTTCGGGGCAGTGTACCTTTGTACAGGGCTATCACCAAGGCCCGGTAACCACATTCTTCATTTCGCTGTTTAGTTCATCGTTGGTAACCCGCAGATTCACAACTGAAACGGCATAACGGCGACATAATTGTTGAATTACCACCCGTTGCTGATCGTCCAGAGCCAGATTCTCAACATATATGGTTTTGCACTGACCAGACATGATGAGTCTTGAAATCCATCCGGGTACATCTTCTTCCGAAGGTTTCTGCATACGGATACTGTGTGGCACATCTTTTTTAAAGGCTACCGATTCTGCAAGTAAGTACGACCAGCCACGGGGACGTGAAACTTCACGGGGCGCGCCATCAAAGGCAAAACTGAGTTGAACGACGTTGTTTGAATGAGTCATGGTAATCCCTGTTTGTTTATACAGTGTATAGGTATACAGTATTTCAGGATGACGACTTGTGCAAGTATTTTTTTGCATAAAAAAGCAGCGCAACACAACAGACTTGGACAGGAAGTCAGCAGTGGCGCGGGCTGAAGTCGTTAACACTTTTAACATTGGTGCATCGAATGCATCTTAATAGGGCAACAGGTGTCCTGAGTTTGAGCAATAAATGAACTAAAATTCACATAGAAATAACATATTGTGGCCGGTTCAGCGGATTATCGTATTTTTTGACCGTTTAACCCTGCTAAGGTCAATGTGGTACTTACAGTGCAATATATGCGTATCTGTCGATATTTCATTGAGTACAAGGAGGGCAGTCGTTGAGCAGTCATAGTATGAGCCGCCGTGCATTATTAGGGTGGATAGGTAAAACCGCGGGCGCCGGCGCGATGTATCAGGCCATGAGTTCACTGGGTTTTGCGGCCGAATCTACAAAGCCCGGTACATTGAAATTAAGCGGTACGAAGAAAGGGGCATCTGTACTGGTGTTGGGTGCCGGTGTGGCGGGTATGACAGCGGCTTATGAGCTGCGCAAAGCCGGCTACAAGGTGAAAATCCTCGAATTTAATGGCAGAGCCGGTGGTCGTTGCTGGACACTCCGAGGTGGCGATACTTATACAGAACTGGGTGGTGCGACCCAGCAATGTCAGTTCGCTGAGGGGAATTACATCAATCCCGGTCCCTGGCGTGTACCCTATCATCACCATCATGTGATGTCTTACATTAACGAGTTTAACGTACCTATTGAGCCTTTTATTCAGGTTAACTACAACGCTTACGTGCATTCTACTAAAGCGTTCAACGGTAAACCCCAGCGTTATCGTGAAGTGCAAGCTGATTATCAGGGATATGCTGCTGAATTATTGAGTAAAGTCATTAACCAGAATGCACTTGATGCTGAACTGAGCGGTGAAGACAGAGAAAAGCTCTTTGAGTCTCTTCGTCACTGGGGAGCACTGGATAAATCTTCTGCTTATAAAAAATCCTATGAGACCAGTTTACGCCGTGGCTTTAAAGTACCGCCGGGCGGCGGACTGTCACCCAAACCTGAACCCTCCGAATTGTTTGACCAAAGTGCCTTACTCCAGTCTGAACTGTGGAAATACATCGTTAATGGTCAGGATATCGAATTCCAGAGCAGTATTTTTCAGCCTGTTGGAGGTATGGACAGTATTGCGAAAGCCTTTGAAAAACGGGTTGGTGATCTCATCGAATACAACGCCAGAGTTACATCTGTTGATCAGAACGACTCCGGTATAACAGTGAAATACGACCAGCAGGGCAGTGCCAAAGAGGCTCGGGCTGACTGGTGTGTGTGCACAATTCCTCTCTCGATTCTTTCACAGATCCCTGTCACAGCAAGCAATGCAATGAAGACCGCTATCCGCTCGGTGCCTTATGCAGCGTCAGTGAAAGTGGGCCTGGAATTTAAGCGCCGCTTCTGGGAGCAGGACGATGCGATTTATGGCGGCGTTTCATACACCAATCTGCCCATTACTAATATCAGCTATCCCAGTACAAAGTTTTGTGACAAAGGCAAAGGGGTGTTGCTGGGCGGCTATGTATGGGGACCAAACGCTTTCGAATTTACCTCGTTACCACCGGAGGAGAGAGTCAAAAAAGCCGTTCAGTACGGCAAACAGATCCATCCGCAATACGAGCAGGAGTTCGACAACGGCATTGCCGTTGGCTGGCACAGAGTGCCCTGGACACAAGGATGCTACGGCGTGTGGACTGAAGAAAAGCGGGAAGAACACTATGAAAACCTGTGTCAGGTAGATGGTCGTCTGGTACTGGCCGGTGAGCATGCTTCAAATCTGCCTGCATGGCAGGAAGGGGCCATAGCTTCGGCGCGGGACGCTATTGAACGGTTACATGCCAAAGCACTGACAACGGCTGCATGAAAGAGAGGACAGAACAATGAAATCATTAATTAACGTTGCCGGTACCGGTTTACTGCTTCTGAGCAGCTGTGCATTTGCTACTGATGATGCCGGTTTTTCTCAGGGTAAGAATTTTGAAGAAGTGTCCGGAGATGAGCTGTATCACGCTATCTGTCAGGGATGTCATATGCCCGATGCACAGGGCGCCAAAGGTGCAGGCGCCTATCCTGCACTGGCAAATAATCCCAAACTGAGTGCTGCCCCTTATGTCACATTTATGGTCAGCAACGGTATGGGTGGTATGCCCGCATTAAAACAATATTTATCCGATGAACAAATCGCCGAAGTGGTGAATTATACACGTACACACTTTGGTAACCATTTTACTGACACCGTGAGTGCAGAAGACGTTAAAACCATTGCCCGAAGATAAAAAGGAAAAACGTAAATGAAAAAGTTATTAGTTGCCCCGTTACTACTGAGTGCTGTTTTTGCTAATACAGGTTGCAGTGAAGCAGAAGCAACCTCCACCCCGAAAGAAACTGTTATACGTCACGGGTTAATTGGTTCAGATTTCCCCATACTGCGCGCCTCTGAAGTGCCGGCAACCAGTACCATTGTATTTTTAAGCGGGTCTGTACCCGGCGTAAGCAACCCTGACGCACCGGAAGGGAGCAGGGAGGCCTACGGTGATACAGAAATGCAAACCGTGAGCGTCATGAAACGTATCGACGAAAACCTGAAAAGTCTGGGACTCACTATGGGCGATGTCATCAAGATGCAGGCATTTCTGGTCGGGGATCCTGAAATGGACGGGAAAATGGACTTTGCCGGCTTTATGCGAGGCTATACTCAGTTTTTCGGAACAGATGAACAGCCTAACTTGCCTTCACGTTCTGCTTTACAGGTTGCCGGTCTGGCGAACCCTAACTATCTGGTAGAGATTGAAGTTACTGCGGTTCGTCCTGAATAATTCTTAAAGAGTACTGTGCCGGTGATACTATGCTTTCACCGGTATTTTATTAATACAGGGTATGTTGCCCTCAGCCTTTCTGTTATCCCGCCATTATCTGTCTACCTGACATAGCGCAAACTAAACAAAATACCGGCAACAAGCCAGTAAAATACCGGTTCCTGCCAGCCTGTTTTAAGTGACCAGGTGTAATGCAAAATGGCCAGAAACAATGCCGCCCATACGGTGTTGTGAAGCGGTTGCCAGCGCTGTCTCATTTTTTTCCTGATGAACAACGGAGACGTGACCGTCAGTGCAAGCAGGATCAATAAGGCGGCGAAACCCACCAGTATATAAGGCCTTTCAACGATCTCTTCGCCGGCCATCTGCCAGGCAAACTGCAGTTCAAACGCCAGCCAGGTAAGAAAATGCGCCAGTGCGTATACAAACACATAGACCCCTGCCATTCTTCTGAGTTTAATAATATCGGCGCAGGGCAAACGTCTTGCTATCTGTGACAACGCGAGGGTAAAAAGTAACAGGTTCACCGCCATAATCCCGCTGGAATGGAGCAGCGCTTTTACCGGATCGGCACCCAGCTGATCATTGATACCGGCATAAAATAACAACGCCAGGTAACCCGATGCCAGGGTATGGATCACGAACTTAATACTGTTGATCTGAAATGATGTCAGCCTGACAGGGCGTGAAAACAACGTTTTCTTCATTGAAACCTAATAAAACTTAGATAAATCCATACCTGAATACAGTGATGCAACTTCCTGGTATCCGTTAAACGGTCGGGTAGGGATGCGATTTTGGTTAAACAGACCACCACTGGTGATCCGTCTTTCAGAAGCCTGACTCCACCTGGGATGATCAACCGCCGGGTTTACATTCGCATAGAAGCCGTACTCCCGGTGGGCCAGACGTTTCCAGGTTGTTGGCGGCTCTTTGTCTGTTAACGTAATACTGACGATGGATTTGATACTTTTGAAGCCATACTTCCAGGGCACGACCAGTCTGACCGGCGCCCCGTTTTGTGGCGGCAGGCTTTTGCCATAGACACCGGTTGCCAGCATGGTTAGCGGGTGCGTTGCCTCATCAATACGCAAGCCTTCTACATACGGGTAGTCAATGCCGCCTCCGGTGAAGCGGCTTCGCTGGCCTGGCATCTGCTCAGGATCAAAAAGTGTTTTGAACGCCACATACTTAGCCGACGATAATGGTTTTGCCTCTGCAAGCAAGTGACTTAGCTGAAATCCCGTCCAGGGAATAACCATAGACCAGGCTTCTACACAGCGTAAACGGTAAATTCTCTCTTCCAGCGCAAGCCGGGTAAATAAATCATCGTAATTGAGAGTGAGAGGTTTTTCGACCAGACCGTCTACTTTCAACGTCCAGGGTTCGGTGCTGAATTGCTGCGCGTTATTGACAGGGTCGCTTTTGTCTGTGCCGAATTCGTAAAAATTATTGTAGGACGTTACTTTTGCTTCCGGTGTGAGCGCCTCATCCGGTTTAAAGTTTTCATTCACGGAAAATTCGAGAGGCCGTGTCCGGAACGTATCTTTTTTCTCTTCATCATCACTGAACCAGCCAAAGGCTGATGCAGGTTGTGACATGAGCGCACCCAACCCGGCAAAGCCTAATGATTTGATCACATTGCGGCGATCGCGGTAAACAGATTCATCAGTAACGTCACAATCTTTGAATGTCTGAGATGGTTTGAAGCGGTGAGCCATAACTACCCTTTTTATAAAAACACATCTGTAAGACCGGTATCACAGAGATTTTATTTCAATTAAATATTGTTCATTTACAGGCTGTACGTTGTTGCGACTCTCGGATTTCAACTGAAGCCGTCGAATTGTGCAGTTTGTTTAGGTAAAAACAAACTCGCATACAGCCTTGCGGCAAATTCATCTGTCATGCCTGATATGTAATCAGAAATGACTCTGTGACCGTTATCCTGTTCCTGCGCCTTCAGCCAGCGGCTGCGTGTGTTATCCGGTAACAGCCGTTCCGGTTCTGAACTGAATGCTTCAAACAGTTCCATTACGGTTTGCTGACCTTTGTACTCCAGTAACTGAACTTCGGTTTTCCTGATGACCTTCTGAAATACAAAATCCTTGAATAAAGCCAGGGCGTTGAAATGCCGCTCAGGCATAACGGCCTGGTAACGGAGGAGGGGATGGCTGAATACAGGATTTTCTTCAATGACAATCGCGGTAATAAAGCTGTTTACCAGTGCACCGATGGCATTTTTCCGTTCGTGATGACGCTCACTGAACAGACGTTTTGTGAGAGATGAGATCTCTGCAGACAGCCACGGGACATCCATTTCTGCAAGAGGTTTGGTTACGGCTTCAGTAAAGGCGCTGACCGAGACCATTTTCATCACGATGGCATCTTCGAGATCATGGATCCCGTATGCGATATCATCCGCCAGTTCCATAATGGAACAATCAAAAGATTTGTAACGGGTTTTCCCATGTCTGTCTTCATTGTGCTCATATGCCATGAACCGGTCTTTTTCGTCATCGCCCAGAGGGTCGAGCAGCCAGTCAAACAATGCTTCATCACAACGGTAAAGCCCTTTGGGAGGGTGCCAGTGCGAGGCCTGAAGCTGCCTCAATGAACCCGGCCGGGTACCGAGACAGGCAGGGTTTGTAAGGGTGTCGATAAAATTGGGATATTTTACCAGCCCCAGAATACTGCGGCGGCAAAGGTTCATGCCGTGCTCTTCAGTATAGGGCTCCAGCTGGCATATAATGCGGAAGGTCTGTCCGTTTCCTTCAAAGCCGCCGTGATCATGCATCATATAATTCAGCGCAATTTCGCCACCATGCCCGAAAGGAGGGTGACCAATGTCATGAGCCAGACAGAGGGTTTCGATCAGGCTGCTGTCGAGATGCAACTCGCGGGTTTCGCCGGGAAACTTGCCCTGTAACTGAGCGGTAATACCGGTACCGATTTGAGCGGCTTCCAGTGAATGGGTAAGACGGGTGCGGTAAAAGTCGCTGAGTCCGGCCCCCAGCACCTGTGTTTTCGACTGCAACCGCCTGAAAGCAGCGGAATGCAGCACTCTGGCTTTGTCACGTTGCCACGGGTTTCTGTGATCACCGTCCCGGGACTGACTGCGTGGCAAACGTCTTTCACACCACTTTGATGAAAAATCCGGCATACTGCAGTTACTCTCTCACATTTATGCGTGTTGATTCAGTGTTCAACATAGCATCAAACCCTTGAATTACAAAGGGCTGAGGGAGTCAGATATCCTGTTGTGACAGTTCATCAACGCTTACCAGACAATTGTCTGTGAAGGTGTCGAACAGATAACGGACTTCCGGTAGCTTTTCTTTAAAATGGGCAAGCATGCCGTCGAGTCGGTCGCGGACGGGAATAAATTCGCGGTTACCGAAGGCAATTTCATCGCAGGCTTTCAACCAGGCTGAGATAAGATCGGCGGCTTTTACCAGCGTTTTATATTCAGGATCCACACTGGCCTGTACCACCAGATCTGAGAAATGCTTTTGTAATGCCAGAGGCAAAGAAGCGAC
>NZ_CFHOXV010000058.1:0-18314 GCF_984505615.1 Alteromonas sp.
TCCTTCCATTTGCTCATCCACCCTGGCACTGGATTCATTTGCCAGACGGGTACTCTCTGCACTGGCATCAGCCAGCGTCACGATTGCGTTAAGATTATCATCAATACCCGCAAGTACTTTATCCTGAGCTTTAGTGTCTTTCACAAAGCCGGCATTAAACGCCTGCAGCTTCACAATGACCTCACTGATCCCATTGACCTGCTCATAGACTTTTTCACTGATAGCAACGCCCTGCTCCGCCTTTTCCATACTCAGGTTGATGGCTTCCACAGCTTGCTGTGCATCTCGTTGCAAACTGCCAATCATCGATTCAATTTCTTCAGTGGAGTTATGCGTGCGGTTAGCCAGCGTTCTTACCTCATCGGCGACAACGGCAAATCCGCGGCCCTGATCACCGGCACGGGCAGCCTCTATCGCAGCATTGAGCGCCAGTAAGTTTGTTTGTTCCGCGATGGTTTTAATGACGTCAAGGATACTGCCGATATTGCGGCTGTTCTCATCCAGCCGGTTTATAATACTGGCCGATGCCGATGCCTGGCCTGATTGTTCTGCAACCTGTTGCCGGTTTTGTGCAACCAGTTCAGATGTTTGCTGCGTCTGACTGGCGACCCGGTCAAGTTCATCTACCGATTGCTGAATCATTGCGAGGTTTTTTTCACTGGTGCTTCTTACACTGGCAGTATCTGAGGAGGTTTTACGGACCCGGTCGCGCTGCTGGGCCACCTGCTCCAGACTACGTTCCCCCATTTCAACACTTTCTCTGGCCACATCCAGCAGCGTTCGTTCCTGTTGCTGAATGTTACCGATAAGATCTCTGAGAGCTTCAGTTAAACTGTTCACCTTTACCGACAAATCGGCAAATTCATCATTGCCCTGTGTCTTCAGACGATACGATAAATCCCCTTCACTGATCCGGCCCAGACCACGGGTGATATTTTGCAGCGGCCCGGCAATGCTTTTACGCACAGTGAGAGTGAGTGCAACTGCAGCCACCAGACCAATAAACGACACCACCAGCGTATCAACAAGGCTGTCCTGCACAGTGTCCAGAATCAGGTTTTGCCCTTTCAGGGTTTCTTCAGTGACTTCTTCGTAAAGGTTATTGATTGTAGTGGTAGCCTGCGCCAGCGATGTGTTGGCACGCTGACGGCTTTCTGTGGCATGGGCGATGTGAGATAACTTCTGTTTCTGGCCGGCCATCAGACCGGATTCACCGGTGAGAATAGCCAGCATAGCATCATACTGCTGCTGAAAATTGCTGATGATACCGTCGGTATTCAGGCCACTGGCAGACCGGAACAAATATTCGGTGTCTACCGCCAGATTGCTCAGCTGATAGTCCAGGTCATCCAGGATCACCAGTGAATCTTCAGGATCTTCAGACTTAACCAGTTCGGTGACTACCGAACTCAAAGTGAGCAATTTATTGTCAATATTCGCACCGAGGCCGGCCAGCGCATCGATACCGGGCTGTCCGTTATCCAGAAAGCTTAAATCCATCATCAGCGCTCCGGCTTCATCAATATGAGAGATTGCTTCTTCCCGCTGCTTTGCCAGAGACAATTGTATTTGTTTGCTGCTGATAAGCGCTTCGTACATCGTCGCGCTCTCACGAATAAATGTATTACCCGCCTCTACGGCCTGTTTTGATTCTGTGTGATTACCAAAGGTGGTATCGAAAATAGCGAGATCTTCAGAAAATACTTCACTCAGTGCCTCAAACTCAGCTTTGTTGTTATTCAGTGCTGAAAGCTCATCCATGTAGTAACCGTTTGCCGTTACGGTCGCCAGAGACAATGCATCTGACTTCAGGGACATCATTTTTGTCTGAACCGGCATTTTCTCGGTGGCCACCGTTTCAGCAGAACGGCGGATGTCGCTGAGTCCCAGATAAGCAAGTAAACTGGTGATCAGCAATAAACAGCCGAACAGGGCAAAACCAAGGGTTATTTTTTGTACAACAGTCAGGCGCATCTTCTTATCCCAATCTTCGGTTTTATTTCCGTAACATGGTTATCATTGATTTTAATATAAGTTTTCCGGCCTTGCTGTTTTTTGGTCCGGAAATATGTCTGCGCATAGTGTTCCGTATTTGCCGGCAAGGTAAATAATGTTGAAAACATCCCGGAAAAGTCGCTATTTTGCAGCGAAAAAGGCATAGCTTTCATTGAACTTATCGGTAGAAACTTAACAATGCTTTAGTTCGTTGAGAGAGTAAATCCTGAATAACTCCCTGCATACCTCCTGCAGGGTCCGGTTAGCTGCACAAAGTCCTTAAAAAACGTATGGATAAATGACAGGGATCAATGATTTAATCTGCAGATTAATGTTGAAGATATCCGCGCTTTTACTTTTAAAACCTGGCAAAGTACCTATAATGAGCGTTAAATCAGAAGAGCTTCCAGAAGTGATTATTTATGGATCAAAATAAAGAACTAAAAAAAGCGGGTTTGAAAGTTACACTTCCCCGTTTAAAAATTCTGCAGATCCTGCAGGAACCTGCCAACCAGCATATCAGTGCTGAAGATGTGTATAAAATTCTGATCGATCAGGGTGAGGAAATTGGTCTTGCGACGGTATACCGTGTGCTTAACCAGTTCGATGACGCTGGTATTTTGAACCGTCACCATTTTGAAGGTGGCAAGTCAGTATTTGAAATCAGCCATAAAGAGCACCACGACCATCTGGTGTGTCTGAAATGTGGCAAAGTCATCGAGTTTGAAGATGACGTGATTGAACAACGTCAAATTGAAATTGCCGAACGCAATAACATCAAACTGACACATCACAGCCTGTATCTTTACGGTGAATGTAAAGACGGTACCTGTGATAAAACCGACGACTGAGTCGCCGGTCGTTAAGATTAAATAAACCTGCACAGCGTGCAGGTTTTTTTATAACGTAAACTTGTGTTTGTTGAAAGCAGTGATGGCTTTAAGCCATACCTCACCAGCCTGCCCGTTCCCCACGGGTTTATCATCCACCGAGGTAACAGGGCTGATTTCCTTACTGGAGCTGGTTAGCCATACTTCATCAGCACTGAACAATACTTCGGCTGTAACCGGTACTTCCTGCACCTCAACGCCTTCTGCTGCAAGACTTTCAATGACCAGCTTCCGGGTAATTCCCGGCAAAATTTGATGATCCAGCGGTGGTGTCATGATAATACCGTCTTTCACAACGAATACGTTGCATGAACTGGCCTCAGTCACTTCTCTGCGGCTGTTCAACAGAATGATTTCCTGTTTACCGGCCTGCCGGCCTTGCTGATAATGCATTACATTGCCGAGCAGCGATGTGGATTTGATGTTACAACGCTGCCAGCGCTTATCGTCACCACTTGCGACATCAAAGGTTACGACTGCGGCCTTATCCGGCACCGGCGGCGCGGCGGTAGCAAACGCAAAAGCGAACACAGTGGGAGGAATATTGTCAGGATAACCATGAGCACGTTTCATCTCAGTACCCCGTGATACCTGAATATACACACCCACTGACGCAGAATTCAGAGCTTGTGTATTTTTCGTCACCAGTTCACTGACCAGCTCTGTCCATTGTGCCTTTGTTTTCGGATTTGTAATTGCCAGCTCATCGAGCCCGTTTTGTAACCGGTCGAGGTGGGCGTTCATACCAACAGCTTTACCGTGCAAGGTAGGGATCACCTCATAAATACCGTCGCCGAACAGAAAACCTCTGTCCATCGGTGAAATACGTGCTTCTTCAAGGGGTAAAAACTGGTCATTTAAAAACGCGATTGTCATCAGATATCAATTGTTCCTGAAAAAATTGTCAATACGGGCTTGCCTTAACAGCCATGTTCCACGGGCATTTTCCGGATCCACCGGATTAAACGTTAACGTTGTGCCGGGAACAGACTGCGCTACCCTCGGAAGATCATACGGCGCTATTACGCCGATTTTGGGATAACCGCCCAGAGTTTGTCTGTCAGCCAGCATTATAATCGGCTGACCGTCTGCAGGCACCTGCACAGAACCGCAATTAATCCCTTCTGAGCGCATAACTTCAAACCCCGACGAAATGGCAGGACCACTCAGGCGATAACCCATGCGGTCACTTTGCGGTGTCACACTGTAGGCTGAGGAATAAAACGTTGCCCGGACTCTGCTGCTGAACATGTCATGCTGATAAGCCGGAATAATATCAACCGGTGCATCACTATCATAGGGAGCAAGCAAGGAAGCAGGCAATATGCGGCTTATGTTTTCCTGTGCTGCAGGTACGACTTGAATTGTGTCACCGGCGTGAAGAGGCTTTCCGTCACCGGCAAGTCCGCCCAGCTTTTCCCGCATCACGGTGCACACAGAACCGGCTATTTCAGGTATCTGCCAGGCGCCCTGAACGGCTAAATAGAAACGTTGACCTGCAAGCTGCTGCGAAACCTGAACCTCATCTCCGGCGCTGAGGTTAACTGTGGCCAGTTCAGATGCAGGTTCACCGTTTACGGCAATTGAAACAGCAGGGCCGCAAACACCGATAGTGGCTGAATGCTCAAATCTGATGTGTGCATCACCTGCAATTTCAATACAAGGATTACCTTCAGGGTTGCCACAAAGCCAGTTTGCAAAGTTAAAAGCTTCGACGTCTAAAGGCCCTGAGCCGCTAAAACCCTGCTCCTGCATCCCTGTTCTGCCGGCATCAACGATTAAACTGATGAATCCCGGATTGATAATCGTAAAGGATATTGTCATGCCTTCACCTGCTCCAGGTATTCGCGCTCATCAATTTCGTAGAACTCTACTTCGTCGCCGGCCTGCAACAGGGCCGGCTGCGCACTGGCAGGGTCAAATAAGGTTAGCGGACTGAGTCCCAGTAACTGCCAGCCGCCGGGCGATACTTGCGGATACACTGCAGCCTGACGGTCGGCCAGTGCAACCGCACCGGCGGGCACTTTTGTCCTCGGTGTTTTGCGGCGCGGTACCGACAAACGTTCCGGACTTTCCCCCAGATAAGCGAAACCGGGCGCAAACCCTACTGCAAACACGCGATACACGGTTGCTGTATGCAATGCAATTATCTCACTGACCGCCAGCCCGGTGTGAGAAGCGACTTCATCAAGATCATTCGCTTCCGGAGCACCATACCAGACAGGGATCCGGTGTCGTCGAAGGCTTTTTCCGGATGACATCTGCGGTTGCAGTTGCCGTAATAAACGATATACACCATGGCTGTCAGTTATCTTTGCATCGAACAAAATCAGCAGGGAGTCATAGGACGGGATGGCTTCTTTTAACCAGATTGGCGGATTCGCCTTCAACGCAAGATGATATGCGGAAACCGCAGCGTTCATTTGCGTGACATCTTTGCCACCGAAGTACAATATGAGACCGTCCATACCGGCAAAGGCAATGTGACGGACATTGTCAAAGGGTTGCATGATTCAACATTTCTCTGAACGATTTTGCCATCGCCACTGCGCCGGGCGAATCGCCGTGCACACATAGGGTGTCTACCTGCAACGTCAGCGTTTTACCGCCACTGGTAATAATCGTACCGTGTTCCAGTAATCCCTGAACCTGCACAGTGGCCTGATCATGATTCAGCACCGCACCGGCGTGCTGCCTCGACATTAAATAGCCGTCATCGGTGTACCGGCGATCAGCAAAGGCTTCAAATTGCAATTGGAGCCCGTAAACCTCAGCTTCTGCAATGAGTTTGTCGCTGTCAGGATGAGCCTGAATCATCAGGCTGAGCGTTCCCTGCCCCGCTTCTGCCACGGCTTTCATCACGGTCTGGCGCAGCGCTCTGTCCTGCATTAAATCGTTATACAGCGCACCGTGAGGTTTAACATAGGACACTTCTACCTGCTGAATACGGGCAATGCCGGTCAGTGCTGCAATCTGGTATTGCAGGCAGGCTGTCAGCTCATCATCCGCCATTTTCATTGAGCGCCGGCCGAAGCCCTGCAAATCCGGATAAGACGGATGAGCCCCCGTGGCCACACCCGCTGCTTTAGCCAGTGCGACAGCTTTACGCATTACCAGCGGATCACCGGCGTGAAAGCCACAGGCAATGTTCGCCTGATCGATATACTGCATAATGTCGCCGTCGACAGGCATATGCCAGGCACCGAAACTTTCACCAAGATCGCAATTCAACTTCATAATGGTTTAGCTCATTCTCACAATTGGTTATCATGTTACCTGTATTTACTTTCACAGTCAGTCCTGATGATACACATTGGCAAAATCAATACCCTTCAAGTCGGTGAATCACTGCCTTTTGGCTTTCACCTCTCCAGTGGCGATGATAACGATCCGCTGGTACTGCTAACCCATGAAAATATGGCCACGCTGCCGGAAAAAGTGAAAACCGGAGATACGCTGGATATTTTTGTCGGCATCGATGAAACCGGAAATCTTGAAGCCTGGCCCCAAACACCGGTAGCGCAGGCTGGTGATACCGTGGTGCTTAAAGCAACCGGCGCAACGAACTTTGGTGCGTTTTTCGACTGGGGCGGTCAACGGGATCTGCTTGTCCCGGCGGGCATGCAGGACGGACCGGTCAATGAAGGCATGCGTTATGTTGTTCATATTTATCACGATGAAAGTACCGGCCGCATCCTGGGCGCCACCCGGCTTCACCGTTTCATTAAGGAATCGTCAGAAACGTTAAAAGCTGGCGACGGGGTTGAATGCCTGGTGTATTCAAAAACAGAACTGGGTTTTAAAGTTGTCATTAATGGTGAGGCACTGGGACTGATTTTTCACAGTGATGCATTTAAGCCATTAAAAACCGGTCAGCGACTGGATGCTGTCATTAAGACCATCCGCGAGGACGGCAAAATTGATGTCGCCCTTCAACGTACCGACAAGACCGGCCGGAAAACACTGGAAGAAGCTATTTTGGAAGATCTGGAAGCACATGGCAGTGTTTCGATTTTAACCGATAAAAGTAAGCCGGAAGATATTTACGCCCACTTTAATGTCAGTAAAGCGGCATATAAAAAAGCATTGGGTGCGTTATATAAACAACGCAAAATTACCATCACGAAAGATGCAGTAAAACTGAATTAACAGGAATAACATGAAAGCAAAAGTTGTATGGGATAACGATCTCACTTTTACCGGTACCACAGATTCTGGCTACAAAACCGTGATGGACGGCAACGGACAGGCTATTTCTCCCATGGAATCGGTGCTGATTGCAGCCGGTAGTTGCTCCAGTATCGATGTGGTGGATATTTTGAAGAAAGGCCGGTTCGACATTTCCCATTGTGAATGTGAACTGGTGGCTGAGCGCGCAGAAAACCCGCCCAGAGTTTTCACTAAAATCATTGCTTGTTATAAAGTAAAAGGCGAAGGCTTATCTGAAAAAGCCGTTGCCAGAGCCGTACAACTGTCAGCAGAAAAATATTGTTCAGTGATGTTAATGCTGGCAGGTAACGTAGAGATCGAAACCCGCTTCGAAATTCTGTGACCTGGGTATTCTTTACCGTCGGCGCGGTAATACTGCAAACATTCAGAAACGCCTTTCAAAGTAAACTTAGCCAGCACGTCAACACCTCAGGTGTGACGCTGGCCCGTTTTCTTTTTGCTCCGCCAATCGCCCTCGCCTATCTGATTACGCTTTATCAGTTTTATCCTGTAGGCATACCGGCATTTGACGGCACTTTTATCGCCTATATTCTGGTGTCCGCAGTCATGCAAATTGTGGCCACATCCCTTATGGTGGTGTTGTTTAAGCAAAAAAATTTTGCTGTGGGCGCCGGACTGGCAAAAAGCGAAGCGCTGGTTGCCGCGGTATTAGGCACCCTGTTCTTCGGCAGTCAGTTGACCTCTTTAGGCTGGCTGGGGATCATTATCGGGGCGGTTGCGGTATTTGTTCTCAGTGGTGCAACCCGTAAGGGCCAACTCAGCCTGAAAACCATACTGACCGGTCTCGCCTGCGGTGGCAGTTTTGCACTGACCTCGCTGTTTATCCGTGAGGCGGCAAACCAACTTTCTGTTCCCTTCCCGGTGAATACTGCCTGGGGACTGCTTTGGGTTCTGTGCATTCAGACACTGATCCTGAGTGTTTATATATCTATAAAAGAGCCCTACGTGTTCCGGCAACTTCGCCGTCAGCCGGCCCTGACGCTGGCTGCCAGTACCACCAGCTGTTTTGGTTCAGTTTGCTGGTTCAGTGCTATGACTATTCAGTATGTGGCCTATGTGAAAACACTGGGACAGATAGAAGTGCTGACCACCATGGTCATTTCGGCGGTGATGCTGAAAACACCGGTCAAACGTCATGAAGTGGCTGGCCTGGTGCTTATTGCTGTAGCCGCAATATGTGTGATGTGGAGCTGACAACCGGCTTCATTCTTCCCTTTTGAAGCCCGGATGTCAGGCCTTTCAGTAGCCTCTCAATAATTTTGCTTAACAGTGATTTTAACACCAGTAATTAGTGGTTTTGACTAATACTTGTGTATCTCGCCAACTCCCCTCTTCTCACCAAAATACCTAACCTGTTGAAAATAATGATGATTATACTAAAGTTGTAGAGTGGCATGGTCAATGCTGTTACGGGGTATAACTTATAACAGTACTCACTACGGGCTTTGACCATGGAAACCAGAACACCTTTATTACTCGCAGCAACCTTTTCACTTGGCTTACTCAGCACGACCCTTGCGGGTTGCGGCAATGCCGGCGCCACGGATGAAGAAAAGGAAGAGACCGTTATCATTACCATTCCTGTTGAGGCGACAACCATTCAGCGGGGTGAAATTTCGTCAAATTATGCAACCACCGCTATTTTAGAAGCACAGGAAGAAGCGTTCGTTGTCGCCAGAGCATCCGGCATAATAGAACATATCCTGGTTGAAGAAGGTGACTATGTTGAAAAAGGTCAGATCCTGGCGCAACTTGATAAACGACGTTATGAACTGAACCTGCAAAAAGCCAGAGCTGACTTAGCCGGTATTGAGCAGGAACTGGCGAAAATGAATAAGGTGTATTCCCGCAAACTGATCAGTGACGATGCGTTTGAGAAACTGACTGCTCAGTTTGAGTCTGTACAGGCGAATGTTGAACTTGCCGAACTGGATCTGAAAGAGACCACCATCACCGCGCCTATCAGTGGCTATATTGCAGAGCGTAATGCCAAAGTCGGTAACCTGACTGAATCCTTCCAGCGCGAACGTATGTTTCATATTGTTCAGCAAAAATCCCTGCAAGGCATTGTCTATCTGCCCGAGAGCGAACTCTCTCAAATCCGCAATAATCAGCAGGCTACACTGACTATCCCCGCACTGAACCACCGCAAAGTTACTGCCCGCGTGGCACGGATAAGCCCGGTCATTGATGCCACAACCGGCACATTTAAAGTGACTCTGAACGTACCCAATGACGAAGAAACACTGAAAGCCGGTATGTTCAGTGAGGTTGCCCTGAATTATGACACCCACAGTGATACGCCGCTTCTGCCGCGCTCTGCACTGGTGAGTATTGATAACGAGAGCAATGTATTTGTTGTCCGTGACGGAAAAGCATTAAAAGTGCCTGTGACATTAGGTTTTGAAGATGCCGGCATGGTGGAAATTATCAGCGGCCTCACCGGTAACGAAACCGTTGTCACCGTTGGCCACCAGAATCTTAAAGACCAAACCCCTGTAGACATTGTTAACAGCTGATTTTACGCGCAAAGGAACTGACAATGAGTATTGTAAAATTAGCGGTCAAACGTCCGGTCGCCATCGCCATGTTTACTGCTGCCATTCTGCTTTTTGGTATGGTGTCACTGAGCAGACTGTCGGTGAATCTGTTACCTGAACTGTCCTACCCGACACTTACAATCCGCACTGACTACGAAGGTGCTGCGCCTGCGGAACTCGAACAACTGGTGAGTAAGCCTGTAGAGGAAGCGGTAGGTGTAGTAAAAGGCGTCAAAAGCGTTAAATCAATTTCCAGAGCTGGTCAGTCTGATGTGGTACTGCAGTTTGCCTGGGGAACTGACATGGACTTTGCCAGCCTGGAAGTACGGGAAAAGCTTGATATTCTGCAACTGCCACTGGATGTGGACAAACCCCGGCTTTTAAAGTTTAACCCCTCTATGGATCCGGTGATGAAACTGGGCCTGTCGCTGACACCGGACGCCCTTTCAAGTGATCCCCGCCTGGCAGCGGAACAAATGAAGACACTGCGCTTATTTGCAGAAGAGCAGATAAAGCGCAAACTGGAGTCTGTTGAAGGTGTCGCCTCTGTGCGGCTGGGCGGCGGACTTGAAAACGAAATTCAGGTGCTGGTTGATCCCCGGAAAGCCAGTCAGCTGGGTGTCAGTATGAGCACCATTATCACCCGCTTACAGGAAGAGAATGTCAATGCCGCAGGAGGCCGGCTGGATGACGGCACGCAGGCATTTCTGGTGCGCACACTCAACGAATTTGAATCCCTG
This sequence comes from Alteromonas sp., assembly GCF_984505615.1. Classification (NCBI taxonomy): domain Bacteria; kingdom Pseudomonadati; phylum Pseudomonadota; class Gammaproteobacteria; order Alteromonadales; family Alteromonadaceae; genus Alteromonas; species Alteromonas sp. The sequence goes on from NZ_CFHOXV010000058.1 coordinate 10,396, forward strand.
AAAGATATCGAAAATGTGTATATCAGCCGGTTTGAAGGCAAAAATGTTCAGTTAAAAGACGTGGCCAGCGTCAGTAACCTGTACAAAGAAAGAGATGCTGTCACCCGTTTTAACGGCATGGAAGGCACAGAGATAGCCATCTATAAAGAAGGCGATGCGAACTCTGTGGATGTGGCTACACGGGTTCTGACCGAAATTGATGCGTTGTCCGGAGCGCTGCCCGCACAATATCACCTTGAAACCATTTACAACCAGAGCACCTTTATTAAGCAGGCCATCGACGATGTTAAAACGTCAGCGATGATCGGCGGCTTGCTGGCAATGCTGGTGATTTACCTGTTTCTGCGGGATTTCCGCACTACGCTAATCATCTCGGTTTCCATTCCGGTTTCCGTCATAGCCACCTTTAATCTGATGTATGGTAATGACATCAGCCTGAATATCATGAGTTTAGGTGGTATTGCGCTGGCAGTAGGTCTGCTTGTGGATAACAGCATTGTGGTGCTGGAAAATATCGACAGACACCGCAAACTCACGAACGGTAATAAAGCCCTGGCGGCAGAGCGTGGTACAGAAGAAGTGACCGGTGCGATTATTGCCTCCACGCTCACCACGATGGCAGTGTTTGTGCCTCTGATATTTGTTGAAGGTATCGCCGGGCAGTTGTTCCGTGATCAGGCGATGACCGTGTCATTTGCCCTTGCGGCTTCTCTGGTCGTGGCTCTGACACTGATCCCGGCGCTTGCAGCACGCAGCCGCCGCAAAGAACCTGCTCACACGGAGACTTTCAGCCAACCCGTCGTGCCCTCATCTGCACATCCTGCCCTGCGCGGCCTTAAAGCAATTCTCACATTTCCGTTCCGGTTGCTGTTTATTTACTTACCTCAGGCATTATTCACTGTTATTTTTGCTCTGTGGAAGGCTTTATCAGTATGCTTTGGCGTGCTGTTCCGTCCGCTCACCACACTGGTATCAGCAGGCTTCAGTTTGCTGGAAAAAGGCTATGATAAAGCCATTCGCGGAGCCCTCTCACAACGGGCCATGGTCCTTGCTATAGCCCTTATCGTTACTGCCAGTTCTGTACTGTTATTGCCACGCCTTGGAATGGAACTTATTCCGAAACTCACTCAGGGAGAGTTTTACGTCGAAGTCACCCTGCCGGCGGGTACCCGTGTTCAGCATACTGACGCCTTACTGGTCCGGCTGGCTGAGGTCACCAATGCTCAGGCCGGCGTGGAACGAAGCTATTCACTCGCCGGAACCGGCAGTCTACTCAGCGCAGCCCCGGGACAGGGTGGAGATCACTGGGGTCAGTTAAATGTTGTGATGAAGCCCGGTGCAGGCACTGACGACATGGAAGAAGTAAAAACAGCCATGCGGCAGTTTCTTTCATCGCAGGCAGGCGTACAAAGTCAGTTTGGCGAACCTGAGTTATTCAGTTTTGCAGCCCCGTTGCAGATCCAGTTGCAGGGCTACGATTTAAACCAGTTACAACAATACAGCCGGGCAATTATGGCAAAGCTTGAGCAAAACCGGCGCTTTACTGACATCACCACGACTCTGCAGGCCGGTAATCCTGAGCTTAAAATAGCCTTCAATAATGCCGCGCTTGCCAGACTGGACCTGGACGCAAAGCAGGTTTCGGATGTTGTTGCAGCACAAGTTGGCGGTAAGGTCGCAACTCAATACTCTATGGATGACAGAAAAGTCGACATACTGGTACGTAACCAGTTGCAACAACGGGATAATGTCAACGACGTCAGACAAATCATCGTCAATCCGGACAGTGATTTCCCTGTCCCACTATCCGCTGTTGCTGATGTGTTTATGAGTACGGGACCGTCTGAAATTACTCGCGAAGACCAGCAACGTGTGGTGCTTATTAACTCTAACCTTGCTTACGGCGATTTGGCTGAGGCCGTGGAAGAAGCGCAGGCAGCTCTGGCATCAATCCGTTTTCCCCTGTCATTGAAAGCCGTTGTAGCCGGGCAGAGCGAAGATATGCAGGAAAGCTTTGCGTCACTGCAGTTTGCTTTAGCCCTTGCTGTTTTTATGGTTTATCTGGTCATGGCGTCTCAGTTTGAATCACTGTTACATCCCCTGCTTATTTTGTTTGCCGTGCCACTTGCCGGTGCAGGCTCTGTGTTCGGGCTCTGGCTCACTGACACACATATTTCTGTAGTGGTATTTATCGGCCTTATCATGTTGTGCGGGATTGTGGTGAATAATGCCATTGTACTTATCGACCGCATTAATCAGCTCAGGGCTGCCGGCATGGAAAAAAATGCAGCGATTATCGATGCAGGGAAAAGCCGTTTACGCCCGATTGTGATGACAACCCTTACCACTATTCTCGGCCTGTTACCCATGGCAATTGGCTTCGGCGATGGCGCAGAAGTGCGTACGCCCATGGCTGTCACCGTGATATCAGGATTAACCTTTGCCACTCTGCTGACACTGGTACTTATCCCGGTACTTTACAGCTTATTTGATACGAAAGAATTTGCGGCCCGTCCGGCACTTTCAGAGGAAGAAAACGGAGAACGCACTTATGGATAATCACGCTTCTGCCGGTGCTGCCCGTCTGGCCCGGTTTGCTTTGACCCACCCGGTTACCGTTTGCATGTGCTTTTTGTCCATGTTGCTGTTCGGCGTAATGGCATCCCGGCTATTGCCCCTGGAGAAATTTCCCGGAATCGATATTCCTGAGATAGTGGTTGAAGTGCCATACCGTGACGCCACGCCATCTGAAGTTGAGCGCATGATAACCCGTCCGGTAGAAGAAGTACTCGCTACCATGTCAGGAATCAAACGCCTGCAGGCCACATCCATGGAAGACCGGGCGCAAATTTTCATCGAGTTTGACTGGGATGAAAATATCAAAGCCAAGAGTATTGAAGCCAGGGAAAAAATCGACGCTATCCGCCACGAATTACCGGATGATGTTGAACGGGTGCTGGTTTACAAATTCAATACCAACGACATGCCGGTATTTCAGTTAAGGGTATCCAGTGCACGGGATTTAAGTAACGCTTATGACTTACTGGAAAGAAACCTTAAGCGCCCGCTGGAACGGGTACCGGGCGTCTCGAAAGTGGAACTTTACGGCGTGTTGAAAAAGCAGATTGTCATCCGCTTAGATCCGCAACAACTCAGTGCACTTAAAATCGATACCGCCAAACTGAGTCAGCGGCTGAGACAAGCTAATTTTTCAGCGTCGGCGGGAGAACTTGGTACTGAAAATAAAATAATCATCAATCCGGACGGAGAATTCACTGATATTACCGACTTTGAAAATCTGATTGTAAGGCCCGGGATCCGGCTGAAAGACATTGCTACCGTGAGCTGGGAAAGCCCGGAACGCAATGAAGGCCGTCATCTGGACCGTACTTACGCGGTTGGCTTCAATGTATTTCGTGAATCAGGCAGTAATCTGGTTGAAGTAGCAGACAAGGTCATGGCGGTAATTAAAAAAGCAGAGTCAGACCCTGAGTTTAACGGTATCAACCTGTTTGTGATGGATGACACCGCGAAAAGTGTCAGTTCGTCGCTGGGCGATCTGATCATGGCAGGTTTACTTGGGGCGCTATTGTCTGTGGCTGTGCTTTATGTATTTTTACGTCAATTATCCACCACTTTCATTGTTGTCCTCTCGGTGCCCTTCTCTATTTGTATTACCCTTGGCGTCATGTACCTGATGGGTTATTCCCTGAACATCCTGTCCCTGATGGGCCTGATGCTGGCGGTAGGCATGCTGGTGGATAACGCGGTGGTTGTTACAGAAAGTATTTTTCAGGCCCGTCAGAATGACAGCAACGCGGTGCGTGCCACACAGACTGGCATCAATAAAGTAAGCCTTGCGGTTATAGCCGGCACGGCCACAACAGCCATCGTGTTTCTGCCTAACATTGTGGGCGTCAAAATTGATATCACTGTATTTCTGGAGCACGTGGCCATTGCCATCTGTATTTCACTGTTTGCCTCTTTGCTGCTGTCGCAGACGTTAATCCCCTTGCTGGTTTCAAAAGTGAAAGTACCGGTGGAAAAGACGTTAATCCAACCCGGCTATATTGCCCGCTACGGACGGTTACTTAACTGGTCACTGGCTCATCAGAAAACAACCGGTTTTCTGGCGTTACTGATATTACTCAGCGCAGCCATACCACTGAGCCAGATCAGCGGAGATGATGAAGGGAATAATGATAATGAGCGTATCTGGCTTGAATACCACATCACGCAAAATTACAGCCTTGAAGAGGTGGAATCTACCGTCAATAAAATGGAAGCATTTCTGTATGAAAATCAGCAGGCTTTTCATATTAAACAGGTTTATACCTATTTCGAAGCCGGTCATGCGGTATCAGGGATCACATTGAATGACGAACTACCTGTACCGGTGTCAGATATAAAAGAGGCAATCCGCGAAAAAATGCCACAATTTGCCAGAGCCCGTCCATCGTTCCAGTGGGACAGTGGTAACGGCGGTGGTGTCCGTCTGACACTACTGGGAGAGTCTTCTACCCGCCTTCGGGAACTCGCTGATGCACTGGTGCCGGTTCTGGCCAGCATCGACGGACTGGAGGACGTAAAAGCCGACGTGGGCAGTGAAAAACAGGAATTTCAGATCACTATTGATCGTGAAAAGGCCTGGCGGGCCGGAATCAGACCTGACGACATTGCCGGCCTGGTAGGCACTGCGCTGCGGGGCATAAATCTGCGCACGTTCCGCTACGGTGATTCCGGCGAAACCGGTGTGAGACTGCTGTATGGCGAAACTGAACAGGCATCACTGCAAACCCTTAAAAGTCTGGTTGTGAGTCATGTTGATAACCGCCCTGTTACCTTAGATATGATTGCCGGTATTATGGTAAAACCTCAGTTGTCCGAAATTCGCCGGTTCTACCGTCAGACCGCACTGTCTGTGGGAGCTAACCTCACTGAAGATGTGACCGTGGAACAGGCAAGAGAACGGATAGAAAATGCCATGGCCTATGTTGCTTTACCAGAAGGCTACCAGTGGACTCTGGATGGCAGTTTCCGCAGGCAGGATGAAGCATTCGCGGTCATGCAGATGAATATGTTGCTGGCTGTCTGTATGATTTATATCGTCATGGCTGCTCTGTTTGAATCACTGTTATTGCCTGCCGCAGTGATCACATCACTCTTATTCTCGTTCACCGGCGTATTCTGGGCGTTTTTTGTGACCGGTACGTCGATGTCGGTAATGGGGATGATAGGCATGTTGATCCTGATGGGGATAGTGGTCAACAATGGCATTGTACTGGTCGACAGGATCAATCAGCTGGTAAATGAAAATGTCCCGTTGTACCGTGCAGTAACAGAAGGGTGTATGTCACGCATCAGGCCGGTGCTTATGACCGTGGCAACAACCGTACTGGGGTTGGTGCCTCTGGCTGCAGGCAGCACAAAAATAGGCGGAGACGGGCCGGCATATTCACCTATGGCCATTGCGATAATCGGAGGACTGCTATTCTCAACACTGACCAGCCTGGTACTGGTACCTATGGCTTACGTGGCGTTACTGAGATTACGGTTTAACGTGGTAAAAATGATGACGAAAAGCAGGGAAATAGTGAATCGTCGTTTTCAGGCAGGAAGAGAATAACGGTAGCCATTGATCAGGGTGGGAGCATCCATAATTGCTATGGCGTCCACCCTGTTCTTTAGCCAACCCACGCTTAGCTGCGAGAAGTCAGGAATTCATGTACGTCTGATGCTTCACGTTGTACAGAGAAGTCAATCAGAGTAGAACCGTTGCAAGTCAAACCGTCTTCAGCAGTCAGCATACGCAGAACTTCACGCTCAGTAGCAGCAATACGACCAACGTTACGGCTCAGGTTAACACGCAGTGCACGTACATCGTCAGTAGCAACAGCTTTACAGAAACCGGCGAATTGAGTGTCACCGATAAAGCGGTATTCTTTATCAGCAGCAAAAGCAGGTGCAGAAACAGCAGCAACGCTCAGTACAGCAGCAAGAGTTTTAGTGATAGCTTTCATAATTCATTTCCTCAAAGTTTGGCGAACTTATTGTTTTTGTCTTCAGAACCCTGTGCCCTGTCGACGTATATATTTATCCTACAAAATCCGCGTAAATGCTGTTGTATTATTGTTTCAGGTGGGTAACAGTTTAGTAAAAGGCAATGAATCAGCTTTATTACATTTGCAAAGTATTGATTTTCATTGATTATTCCATATTGCATATTTCATTATGGAATAATAAATAATTACATAATGAGATATAAGTCTAAAAAATAAGCTTGGAACAGCGAAATTTAAAGCACTTTTTCTGAAAGTTTAACAAAATTTCACATACAAAAGACGATTTACCGGCACAAAACAGCCTCATTTCTGTAATTAAATTACATTTCAACCCCTACTTTTGACTACAAACGCCAGGAAAAATGTTCATTATTTACGCATAAAAATTTATAAAGCCGGCTAAATATTTACAGTTATCTGCCAACTGCCGCCACTAGCCGGCATTAAAAATACAGTAGCAACATGTGCTTTTTAAAAAATACTCATCATAAGATGAGTAAAAGAATGCAACGGATCGCGAAGAAACCTCTCATTTGTTGAGAATACCGGAACGACTTCCTCCCTTATCACCATAAAATGATGATAAAGATAACAAAATCCTCTTAACAGACACCCAGCCGATGCGATACTCTGTCAGCCCTTTTACGCTGATAGATTAGAAGAACTGATGAAACCTGTAGAACGCTCTCACAAACTGGATAATGTATGTTACGACATCCGGGGTCCTATTGCGGCGCAAGCGCGCAAGATGGAAGATGAGGGACATCGAATTCTGAAACTGAATATCGGGAATCCCGCGCCGTTCGGCTTTGAAGCGCCTGACGATATTCTGAAAGATGTTATTTATAATCTGCCCACTTCCCAGGGGTATTCAGAATCTGCAGGTATCTATGCGGCCCGTGTTGCCGTGATGCAGTACTACCAGCAAATGAACATTCCGGACATCCGCATTAATGACATCTTTATTGGCAATGGCGTCAGTGAAATGATCATGATGGCAATGCAGGCATTGCTGAATACCGGCGACGAAGTGTTGATTCCAAGTCCTGATTATCCATTGTGGACAGCCGCAGTAAGCCTGTCTTCAGGAACACCTGTGCATTATCGTTGTGATGAAGAGGCTGACTGGTTTCCGGATATTGACGATATTAAAAGTAAAATCACCAGCCGCACCCGGGCAATCGTCTTAATTAATCCGAACAACCCGACCGGTGCCGTATACGACAAAACCTTGTTACAACAGGTTGTCGATGTAGCCAAAGAACACGGCCTGGTTATTTTCTCTGATGAGATCTATGACAAAATTCTCTACGACGGTCATAAGCATACCTGCATTGCTTCCCTGACTGATGAAGTGTTCTGTGTGACGCTGGGAGGTTTGTCTAAAAATTACCGGGTGGCAGGTTTCCGTGCCGGCTGGCTGGTAGTCAGCGGGAACAAGCGTATTGCTAAAGACTATATAGAAGGGATCAACATGCTTGCATCCATGCGGATGTGTGCCAATGTGCCCTGCCAGAGCGCGATTCAGACTGCGCTGGGTGGGTATCAGAGCATTAACGATCTGGTTCACGATGGTGGTCGCCTCAAAATCCAGCGGGATGTGGCTGCAGATATGCTGAACAGTATTCCCGGCATCCACTGTGTAAAACCTAAAGGCGCGATGTATTGCTTCGCCCGGGTCGACGCGAAAAAATTCAATATCAGTAATGACGAGCAGATGATTTTTGATTTGCTGAATGAAGAGAAAATTCTTCTTGTCCACGGCCGGGCATTTAACCTTCAGGAAGGCTGTTATTTCAGACTGGTCTTTTTACCCCATGCTGACATCCTTAAACCTGCGCTTACCCGCATCGGTTC
>NZ_CFHOXV010000059.1:0-9148 GCF_984505615.1 Alteromonas sp.
CCATTCTTGGCTCAGTTTACGCCGAAGAACTCTAAAAAGGTATGCCGCTATTTTAGGGGAGGTTTACAAACCCAATTCGAAAAGCCAGATGTGAAAAAGCTGCTGGAGAAAAGGCGATTTCCAAACAACCACCATTGATATGCTGTTACTTTTGCAAATGCCGCTGAACAGTACAACGCTTCTAAAGCCTGAAACCAAAAGAGCGCCGATGTTTGTGCCGAAACAACATGGCGATGTTTTGAAAACCCTTTCGTTGAGGCTGCTGGCTTTGCGATGCCGGAGACAACTTCCGTTGACTTGCCCCAGATAAAACCGCTGATGCTGGACACGTAATTACTCCCAGAAGAAACAACCTAGCGCGGCTAGGCGCACAAAGAACCAAAGAGAGAAATGAAAGAACTAGACAGGATCTAACCCCCAAATAAGGGGCACAAACATGGCGGCTATAATCGGAACGAAGTGACACAGCCGCCATGTTTGTGTCCCAGCGAGCCCGCGAGCGACTTAATTTGATTGTTATGTGCAAACACTCAAAACAACCTTGCCACTGATTACAGTGACATTACCAAAGCATGCTGAAATGGAAAAGCCTGATGCTGTTTTGCTAAAGCTATCAATGTTGCCATAGTCCAGCGAGCCATCTAAATCCGTTGTTGGAGTGATTTCCGTTTGTTCTTTAACACTAGATATATGTGAAAAGTTAAAGAACGTTAAAGCTGCTTTTTTATAGCAAGTGTATTCACTGGGTTTTGGCCTAGTGTAATGAACGGATGATGGCCAAATACTAGCTTCCAGCTGTATGGAAAATTCGTTTTCTGAGACTGCCCAGCCCAGTATAAAAGAGTCTTGAAGATCAATTCCATCCATTGAATCCAACGGTTACTCCTTGCACATAACACCCACATAAGGGGCAGTAACATGTGGGCTAAAATCCGAGCGAAGCGACAGAGCCCACGTGTTACTGTCCCAGCGAGCCTGCGAGCGACTTAATGTTTTTGTTAGGCACTTTTGTCGATTATTACAGCGGGTGTGCCGATATATGTATGAAAGAGATAGTGCTTATGGCTTATGCCGTTACCTACGCCATCAATCGCAGACGATAACTTTATTCCAATAATTGCATTTGCTCCATCAGGGGCTTTTTCAATTAGGCTATTAAGAATTTTTTGTTGAGAGTCTGAGTCATCAAATGTTTCTTCACTTTTTATTGAAGTATTCGGTACTCTCACTACGCCCGATGCAGAAACTAAGTCAAAGAGGGATACAATTTCTACGGATTCCGGTAACTCATTTAAGGTGTAAAGTTTCATATAACATCCATTGTCAATATCAGAGTTGGTGCCTAACACCCGCATAACGGGCAAAAACACGTGGGCTACAATTTCAAGCGAAGCACCAGGAGCCCACGTGTTTTTGTCCCCAGCGAGCGCAGCGAGTGTTAATGCGCTTGTTATGTACGTTTTTCAAAAAAGGTCTCGTATGCGGCAGCCTCAATGTCCCCAGAACTTGAGATTAATACGCCTCTTTCGTCATACAACTTGAAGTGTTGCTGTTCTCCACCTAGCTGTGCGCATCCATCTAGACCTAATAAGAATGCATACGCTGTCTCATCTAACATAATTTTGGCAATCTCCCAGAAAGTATCTTCTTGATTGGGAGTTAAGCCCAGTTTTTGAATTAATTCAGAAACAACTGTTTGCTCATTCTTATCTTGATAGGATGAGATTATTGAGTTTATTTCGCTTTTCCAAAGTTTTACAAATTCCTTCGCATTCATTCTCAACTTCCAAGTACATAACACCCGCATAACGGGCAAAAACACGTGGGCTACAATTTCAAGCGAAGCGCCAGGAGCCCACGTGTTTTTGTCCCCAGCGAGCGCAGCGAGTGTTAATGCGCTTGTTAGGCATAATGCAGCTCCATAATAGTCTCATCGAATTCATCTTGTTCGATGACTTTGAACCCAAACCGCTCAAAGAATCTTCTCATTATATCGTGCCCTTCGACATAGCAAATAGAGATAGAATCAAAGCCACTAAGACTCTTAATTTCTTCAAGCACTAGCTTGGTAGCGGCAGAGCCATATCCGTTCCCTTGAAATTCGACGTCAATCAAAAGCTGGTCAATGAAGATTTCTTTGGGCTTTCCGTCTCTGAAATTCGGATAGTATTGAATAAACCCTACAGGCTTATCGCCTAGATAAATCCCTCTGTTGATATAGTATTCGTAAAATTTCGAGGCTGCTATTGCTTCAGAGGGCAATGCAACAAAGTCTTCTTGTTCTTTTGTAATTTCTAAATTGATCATGTCGAGCCAATTCTCGACAGTTATTTCTCTTAAATTAATTTCCAATTGATACTTCCTTGATGGCAATTAGATGCCTAACACCCACATAAGGGGCAGTAATACGTGGGCTAAAATCCGAGCGAAGCGACAGAGCCCACGTGTTACTGTCCCAGCGAGCCTGCGAGCGGCTTAATGTGATTGTTAGGGTTACTTTGCACAAAAGGGAGATGCAAAAGAACCTTTTTCAAATTCTTGAATTACAATTTCAGCGCTGAAGCCTGAAATACTACCTTTTTGAACTAATCCTTTTAGAGCCTTAATAGCGTATGATGTTTGCCCATTGACTAAGAGATGACTTGCAGACCAACAAACCACCCAATCATTCTCATGTTTTAGCAAAGGTATTAAATCTGAATGATTTGAGAGTTTATTTATATCATCCTTCATTGCTTCAAAGTGCTCATTATCTTGCCCCGATGTGCCATCACCTTTAGCTATTGCTGCTGCACAAAATTGTTCAATATGAGACATACTTTCCTTGTAACCCTAACTACTATTTAGATCCCAAACAGTCTGTTTTAAACACACCAGTTTGGGGTATTTTTTGCGTTCTATAACACCAAGACTAAGCCAAAAATTCAACCAAATCCATCTGTTAGTCGTTATCCGGGTTTATGAGCGTGGATAAAAATCGACAATTCGGCCCGGTCTCAAAAATGGTGTATTTCACCCGCTAATATCACTGCTCAAAAGCAAAAAATAAAAAAATTATTCACTTTCACCATCAGCCATTAACCCGGCAGACAGCTTCTTCTGAGGCTGTACGCCGAGTTCTCTGAAGTATTCTACCTGACGTACCAGATTGCCCCGCCCTTCGGTGAGTTTATTCATCGCCGATTCGTAGGCCTTTTGGGTGCTCTCGACACTTTTACCAATTTTTTCCAGATCACCCGTAAAGCCGACGAATTTGTCGTACAGCTTACCCGCATGTTCGGCAATGTGCTGAGCATTCTGATGCTGGTATTCGTATTGCCAGATGTTGTTGATAGTCCTCAGCGCCACCAGCAGATTGGTGGGGCTGACTAATAGTATGTTATTGTCCAGTGCCAGCGACACCAGTGACGGGTCTTCCTGAACGGCAAGTAAAAATGCAGGCTCAACAGGAATAAACATGAGCACGTAATCCAGCGTGCGCAACGACTTTAAATCCTGATAGCGCTTATTCCCCAGGCCTTTAATGTGAGATTTCAGTGAATTCACGTGCTCAGTAAGAAAGCGTGCCCGCAGTACTTCGTCATCACAGTTGAAAAATTGCTCGTAGGCGCGCAGGCTCACTTTGGAATCGATGATGACATCTTTTTCATTCGGTAAATGCACCACAACGTCCGGCTGCTGCAATTTGCCATTCGCATCCTTTGCCGACACCTGAGTTTCAAACTCATGGCCCTCACGTAAACCGGATTCCTTTAAGATACGTTCCAGTACCACCTCACCCCAGTTTCCCTGCTGCTTATTGTCACCTTTCAGCGCTTTGGTCAGCGCTGCCGCTTCTTCAGTAATGCGCTTGTTCAGTTCTTTCAGTGTGAGAATTTCAGTTTTAAGGGATGCTCTCTCCTGCCCTTCACGGCTGTGCTGTTCGCCCATCTGCTTGCGGAACGTATCGATTTGCTGCTTCAGAGGTTCCAGTAGCGCATTCATGCCGGTCTGGTTAATTTGTGTAAAACGCTCACTTTTTTGTTCGAAGATACGGTTGGCTAAATTTTCGAATTGCGCCTGCAGTCTTTTCTCTGCCGCTTCCATTAAAGCTAATTTTTCTGTACTGGCTTTACTGGCCTCATCAAACTGTGCCTGCTGTGATTGCAATTGCGCTGTCAGCGCGGCATTGGTTCGCTGTTCTTCACGGCACTGCAACTTAAGTTCACTAATTTCATCTCTCAAAGGTGCCAGCAGTGCTGCCTTCTGACTAAGCTCCCCCAGTTGCGCCTGATTATTAAACAGCCTTTCACGGTATTCAGCCAGCTCGTCATCAAGTTGCTCACACTGTTGCTGCTTTTCTTCCAGTTTGTCCTGCAGTTGCTTGATCTGAAGATCATCCTGTAACCGGTGCTGGTTTGAGCGCATTGCCGCCAGGAGCCAGGTAATACCCGCAGCGATTACGGCAGTAAAAACGGGGAAGTAGGTTGAGGAAAGTAGCGCGTCCATAGTGTCATTCTCATTTTTATTGAATGTCTATTGTGCCACTCACAAACAAAAACGGGTACCCGAAGGTACCCGTTTACAGTAAAAAATACTGTTTATTTAGCCAGTTCTTTGTCCAGCTCTTCAATTTTCGCTTTCCAGATCGCCGGACCCGTTTTGTGCGCGTTTGCACCGGTGCTGTCTACCGCAACGGTAACCGGCATATCTTCAACTTCAAATTCGTAAATCGCTTCCATCCCCAGGTCTTCGAAAGCAACAACACGGGCTTTCTTAATAGCCTTGGAAACCAGGTATGCCGCGCCACCAACAGCCATCAGATACACTGACTTATGTTTGGCAATGGAGTCTACAGTTGCAGGGCCACGCTCAGCTTTACCAATCATGCCGGCAATACCGGTTTTTTCCAGCATCATATCGGTAAATTTATCCATACGGGTAGCGGTAGTCGGGCCGGCAGGGCCTACTACTTCATCACCTACCGCATCAACCGGACCTACGTAATAAATAAACTTACCATTTAAATCAACGCCTTCCGGTAAACCTTCACCGTTCTCGAGCATGGTTTGAATGCGCTTGTGCGCCGCATCACGGCCTGTCAGCATTTTGCCTGACAACAGAACAGTCTCACCAACTTTCCATTCCTGAATGTCTTCTTTGGTGACTTCATCCATGTTCACACGGCGGGTATTCTCACCCACTTCCCAGGTCACTTCCGGCCACTCTTCCAGCTTAGGTGCTTTCAGATCAGCAGGACCGCTGCCATCAAGGTAGAAGTGAGCGTGACGGGTAGCCGCACAGTTAGGGATCATGGCAACCGGCTTGGAGGCGGCATGCGTTGCGACTGATTTGATTTTCACATCAACAACCGTGGTTAAACCGCCGAGGCCCTGTGCGCCGATACCTAACTTGTTCACTGCATTGAAAATATCAACACGCAGTTTCTCGTCAGTGGTTTCAGGACCACGTTCGATGAGTTCCTGAATATCTACAGGGTCCATTAAGCTCTCTTTTGCCAGCACCGCGGCTTTCTCAGCCGTACCGCCAATACCCAGACCCAGCATACCTGGCGGACACCAGCCTGCACCCATGGTAGGCAGAGTTTTTACAACCCATTCCACAATGTCGTCAGACGGGTTCAGCATGACCATTTTAGATTTGTTCTCAGAGCCACCACCTTTTGCGGCAATCATCACTTCGATTTTCTCACCGGGCACCATATCGATATGCACTACAGACGGCGTGTTGTCTTTGGTGTTTTTACGTGCACCGGCCGGGTCTGCAACAATGGATGCCCGTAGCGGGTTATCCGGATTGGTATACGCACGGCGTGTGCCTTCATCAACCATTTGCTGAACCGTCAGATCGGTTTTATCCCAGGTGACACCCATTCCAATTTTAACGAAACACGTAACAATACCGGTATCCTGACACAGAGGACGTTTACCTTCGGCAGACATACGGGAGTTGATAAGAATTTGCGCCATGGCATCTTTCGCGGCCTGGCTTTGCTCTTTAAGGTAGGCCTGTTCTACGGCTTTGACATAATCCAGCGGGTGATAGTAGGAAATAAATTGAAGCGCATCTTCAATACTATCGATGAAGTCTTGTTGACGGATAACGGTCATGGCGTCCTCTTTTCTTATAGCCTTTGTGGTGTTAGGGAAAGGAAAAAGCGTATACTAGCGCATCTTGACAACCTGCACCACGCTTTACACGTGCGACTTTGGTGTCGGTTATGCGTTTTATTTATATAGGTTAGTAAGCTAGTTTCTTCCATGAGTGAACATCTGTACACCCCGCCGTCGACTACCCTGTTAATATCAGAGATAAGTGGGTATCCGCCTCTGACCGGCCTTTTTGAAAGCGTGCAGCACCAGCCTTATGCCATGCTGCTGGATACTGCCGGCAGCGACAAACGCTTTGGCCGGTTCAATATTATGGTGTGGGAACCGGATATCACTGTAATAACCCGCAATAATATCACTACGATATCCCGTCCGGGTTCTGATGACTCCGTTGAAGCCAACGGTAAACCTCTGGCAGTTCTTGATACCGTTCAGCGCCATTACTTTTCTGCGTTACAAACAGTGAGTGATGTACCGCAAGAAATACTTGAACAGTTACCTTTTCAAACAGGTACGGTGGGGCTGGCAGGTTATGATCTGGGGCGCAGTTATGAAACCTTACCTTCAAAGGCCCGCAATGATTACCTTTGTCCCGATCTTGCTGCCGGACTGTACTCGCAGTCGCTGATTGAAGATAACGAAACCGGAAAATTATATTATTGCAGGCTGGATGACAAACCTTCACAGCCTGACTTCATAACGCGGGAAGATAAACTGGCAAAAGCCGGTTCATTTTCATTAACAGGCGCCTGGCAGTCTAACCTGACAGAGCCGGAATACATCAGCGCCCTTGAAACTATTAATGATTATCTGCTCGCCGGTGACTGCTATCAGGTCAACATGGCCCAGCGCTTTACCGCGACATTTAACGGTAGCGAATGGGACGCTTACAAAACCCTTCGCACCGCAAACAAAGCGCCGTTTTCCGCTTTTATCCGCCTAGACAATACCGCCATCCTGAGTATTTCTCCTGAGCGTTTTTTATCAGTGAAAGACGGTTGTGTGGAAACGAAACCCATTAAAGGCACCCGGCCACGCTTTGCCGATAAGGATAAAGACCGTGCCAGTGCGGAAGATTTGTTATCGGCTGAAAAAGACCGTGCTGAAAATTTGATGATCGTGGATTTGCTACGTAACGATCTCAGTAAACATTGCCAGCCCGGCTCTGTGAAGGTACCGGCATTATTTGCCCTTGAAAGTTATGAAGCTGTGCACCATATGGTCAGTACGGTTACCGGAAAGTTGAATACAGGAGCAAGCCCTCTTGATTTACTGGCTGGTGCCTTTCCCGGCGGCTCTATCACCGGTGCACCCAAAATCCGCGCCATGGAAATTATCGATGAATTAGAGCCCGACCGGCGTAATGTGTATTGCGGCAGTATTTTTTATGTCGGACACAGGCAAGATATGGACTCGAGTATTCTTATCCGCACACTGCTGGCTGAAAACGGCCGGCTGCATTGCTGGGCAGGCGGTGGCATCGTGGCAGACTCCGTTGCCGGGGATGAATATCAGGAAACGCTGGATAAGGTCTCGAAGATATTACCGGTACTGGAGACAAAGCGTGAACCGCAGTGAGTTTTTACAGCGATATCATCATTTACGGCAAATTGATTATGAAGCCGATTACCCGCTGCGCAAAACCGGGCGCGCAGCGGGTGTGCTCATCCCGCTGATCGATCATCCTGACGGCCTGACGGTACTGCTGACAGAACGTGCACATCACTTACGTCATCATCCCGGTCAAATCAGTTTCCCGGGCGGCGGCGCAGAACCACAGGACAATACACTGGCAGATACAGCCCTCAGGGAAGCCGAAGAAGAAGTTGGCTTACTCCGTTCTGAAGTGGACATCATCGGCGCTCTGCCTGAATACCGCACAATCAGTGGTTACGCCATGACGCCGGTTATCGGTTTTGTGAAGCCCGGCCCGGTTTTGACCATCGACCGTAACGAAGTTGCTGATGCTTTTGAAGTACCGTTAGCATTTCTTATGGACCGGCGGAATCACTTCGCCCACTTTATTGAACGTAAACAACAACGTTATCCGGTGTACTTTATGCCGTGGCAAAACCGCCTTATCTGGGGTGCAACCGCCGCCATACTCAGAAACCTGTCTTCCCACCTTTGTGACGACTGACCATCAACATTTCTTTACATCCCATTAGGTTTACTTATTCCTGCATTAGGATTTCTGTATTGTAGTTGATCCGGTTCAGATGCATGATCATTAACTATAATTAAAATAAAGTGAGAAACGGTTAAGTATGATCAGTGTTTTTGACATGTTCAGTGTCGGTATCGGACCATCCAGTTCCCATACTGTCGGCCCGATGCGGGCGGGTGCGGAGTTCGCCTCAGAGCTTGCAGGTGAAAACCGCCTGGAATCCGTTGCGTCTGTGCGGGTGGAATTATTCGGTTCGCTGGGACAAACAGGCAAAGGCCACGGTACGGGTAAAGCGGTGATCCTGGGCTTACTCGGCGAGTTGCCGGAGTCAATTAACGTTGATGCAATCGACAGCATGCTGGATACCATTCACCATGCCGGTAAACTGATGCTTAACGGTACCCGCAGCGTCAGCTTCCCGAATAAAAACGCGGTGATTTTTCACCGCCGCAAAACGCTGCCAAAGCATGCCAACGCCCTCACATTCTTTGCTTACGATGACAATGATGAACTGGTTAAAAGCCAGACTTATTACAGCATTGGCGGCGGCTTTATCATTAAAGATGAAGACTTTGACGCAGCCAAAACCCTTGCTATTGCTACGCAGGCGTCAGTGCCCTACCCGTTTAAAACGTCAGAACAACTGTGCCAGCAGTGTAACGCCAACGGTTTACGCATCAGTTCTCTGATGCTGAAAAACGAAAGCGTATTGCGCCCGGCCGCAGAAGTAAAACGCATGCTGTTCGATATCTGGCTGGTAATGAAAGCCTGTATTGACCGTGGTATTGATAATGAAGGTATATTGCCGGGTGGCCTGAAAGTGGTACGCCGGGCACCGGGTCTCTACCGCCGTTTGCAATCTGAGCGCTCT
>NZ_CFHOXV010000059.1:9158-16936 GCF_984505615.1 Alteromonas sp.
GATCCCATGCAAACCATGGACTGGGTAAATCTGTTTGCGCTGGCTGTGAACGAAGAAAATGCTGCCGGAGGCCGTGTCGTCACAGCACCTACCAATGGCGCAGCCGGCATTATTCCGGCTGTACTGGCATATTTTGATAAATTCATCCGCCCTGTTGATGAAGAAACGGCTGCCCGGTTCCTGCTAACCGCCGGTGCTATCGGTATTTTATATAAAGAAAATGCTTCAATATCCGGCGCAGAAGTCGGTTGTCAGGGTGAAGTGGGCGTTGCCTGTTCAATGGCAGCCGGTGCACTGGCTGAAATCATGGGTGGCACTGTAGCCGCTGTGGAAAATGCCGCAGAAATTGGTATGGAACATAACCTGGGGCTGACCTGCGATCCGGTGGGCGGATTAGTTCAGGTGCCGTGTATTGAGCGTAATGCCATGGGCGCCATAAAGGCCATCAATGCCAGCCGTCTGGCGCTTCGCGGTTCCGGTGAGCATAAAGTATCACTGGATAAGGTGATAAAAACCATGCGTGATACTGGTAATGACATGAAGACCAAATACAAAGAAACCGCCAGAGGCGGTCTTGCAGTCAACATAATCGAATGCTGATAAAACACGGGCCGGAACAATCCGGCCTGTTTTGTTTCACAAAGGTGTTATTTCACCGGCAGCGTAATGCCTCTGAACATCTTCTCTACTTCTTCGTTATTTTTCAGCATCATGGCTTTTTCGACTTTGTCTTTAGTCAGATGCGGCGCGAAACGCTCAATGAAGTCATACATGTAAGTACGTAAGAACGAGCCTTTGCGGAATCCGATTTTCGTGGTGCTGTAATCGAACAAATGAGACGCATCGATTTTCACAAGATCATCATCCAGCTCTTCACTCACCGCCATTGAAGCAATTACACCGATCCCCACACCTAAGCGGACATAGGTTTTAATGACATCAGCATCGGTGGCAGTAAACACTATCTTCGGCGTCAGACCGGCTCGTTCAAATGCCTGGTCAAGTTCCGAGCGACCGGTAAAACCAAACACATAAGTGACCAGCGGATACTTAGCGATATCGGCAATATCAATTGAACCCTTTTTCGATAACGGATGGTCTTTATTGACTATCACGCTGCGGTTCCAGTGATAACAAGGCAGCATCACCAGATCGTTGTACAGGTGAAGCGCTTCGGTAGCGATGGCAAAATCCGCTTCGCCTTTCGCTGCAAGGTCAGAAATTTGCGACGGCGTTCCCTGGTGCATATGTAACGACACCTTAGGGTATTTATTCATGAAGCCTTTTATCACATCAGGTAACGCGTAACGGGCCTGAGTATGGGTGGTGGCGATATTCAGCTTGCCCTGGTCAGGCAGCGTATGCTCCCGGGCTACAGATTTAATACTCTCAACTTTGGCCAGTATTTCTCTGGCAATGTTAATCACATCGTTGCCCGCGTCTGTTACGTGAGTAAGATGTTTGCCGCTGCGACCGAAGATTTGCACACCAAGTTCATCTTCCAGCATCCTGACTTGCTTACTGATGCCGGGTTGTGAGGTGTAAAGACTTTCTGCTGTTGCGGATACGTTGAGATTGTTGTTCTGCACTTCTACTATGTAGCGAAGCTGCTGTAATTTCATGTTGTGTGTCCCTCACCGGCTGGAACGAATTGGTTCTGATTACCGTTATAACTAAAACCGAAGGCGATTGCTATAGTCGATTTGGTTATAACCGAAGAAAGTACTATAAATGCAAATAATCGTTAATCACTTAGTGTTCAGGTATTTAGTTTCTCTGAAAATCACCGATAAACGAATAGTAAGCTATACTCAATGCGCCCGGGGCATCCTTTACAATTGCTGTACACCGTTGTTTCATAACACAAGACGCGCACATTCAGAGGATTTATGTCGGAAAAGTCTCCGTTACAGACCATCGATTTTTCGTCCGTACTGGCAGCAGCCGTACACGATATGAAAAATTCGTTGTGCCTGCTTATCCAGTCCATCGAATCGCTGGCGGAGAACCTGCCTCCTGAAAACAGTCAGGCAAATGAAAAAGTTGCCAGCGTGCATTATGAGGCAACACGGCTTAATACCAATCTTGTGCAGATCCTGTCCTTATACCGAGCCGAACTCAATCAGTTGCCTGTAACCATTGATGAATGCTTTATCGACGATTTGTTTGAAGATGTCATGTCTTCCGTCCGCATTTATATGGAACAAAAGAATCTGCTTGTTACCATAAACGTGGAAAATGACATCAGCTGGTATCTCGACCGCGAACTCATATTCATGTTAATCAACGACGTATTGATTAACG
Source organism: Alteromonas sp. (assembly GCF_984505615.1). Taxonomy (NCBI): domain Bacteria; kingdom Pseudomonadati; phylum Pseudomonadota; class Gammaproteobacteria; order Alteromonadales; family Alteromonadaceae; genus Alteromonas; species Alteromonas sp. The sequence continues at coordinate 11,463 of NZ_CFHOXV010000059.1, forward strand.
CTATGCGCTATGGCACATCACAAATTATTTTGAATGCGGCGGTCCGTGACGAAACGCTTGTGATTACGGTGGAAGATGACGGGCCCGGCTATCCCTCTTCCATGCTGGAAAAAAGCACAGCAGACCTCGCCGGATTCGATTTGAGTCAGGGCCGGACGGGATTGGGCCTCTTTTTCGCGCGGCTGATTGCCAATGCCCATGTAAATAACAACCATTGCGGGGAGATTTCACTAAATAACGGTGGTACTCTGGGTGGTAGTGTTTTTGAAGTAAAATTGCCTTAAACTTTAACTGGATAGGACGTTGATCAGTGAAGTCCCGGCGACACAGGCAATTGAGACATTTTTAATGGATATATACTCATGTTTTTCACAATAATAATAATACTCATTGTTGTACTGGTCATTGCAGCCATTATGATCAATGCGTTTCAACAACACCGTGCTAAACAGGAAGCCGACCGCCGTAATGAGGCATCCAAGCACCGTAAAATTATTGATGAAACTGAAAATGTGATCATGGCCTGCTCAAACATGCCGGTATCCCAGCGGTTAATGGGGATCCTTCATGCCCGCGTGCACAATGCGTTAAAAGCTATGGCGGAACTCGGTGCAGGCACGCCTGATATTAAACAGCGTATAGCAGACGCTGAGAATTCTAAAAACAGTGCCATGTCGCTGGACTCTCCTGCAACCGCAGACTTTTCCCTGCCGGATAACGACAAACTGATTATTCAGTATATTCAGGCTGTAAAAAAACTCCGTATTTTGCTTCGTTCTGAGCATTCCAAAGGCAAAATTGAGAGCCGTATTTTCGCTGAAGAAGATAAAAGCCTGGAACGTTTGCAGCTGAAAGTGAATATCGAAACCTTAATTAAACGCGGTCGTGGTGCCATGCAATCCAATATGCTTGGCTCTGCCAGACAGTATTTTGAAAAAGCCATCAAAGCTCTGGAAAGTCAAAGCCAGCCGGATGAATACATCTTATCCCGTACAGCCACGTTGAAAGAATGGCTCACAGCCATTCAGGACGATCTTAAAAACGCCAATGCTGAAGACCGCGAGCGTCGCCGTGAAGCAGAGCGGGACGAACTTGATGAATTATTTGCACCGAAGAAAAAATGGTAGTGAATACATAACTGTTCCGGGCTGATGAAGAAAAAGGTATTTTTCGTACTCTGTGCGTTTATCATTAACGCATGCATCGTGCTCTGGCTTGTCCGTGAACCAATGACGGAACTGCTTACACAGCAAGACAATCCGGCCATTCAAAACATCACCAATGCGATGCCGTCACTTAACATGCCCGGCATCCCGCTACCGGAACTTCCGGACTTGCCTGAATTAACATCCATTGAATTACCTTCACTGACAGGTTCTGCTGACGATGAGAACAGCAAGCCACAAGCAACCAAATCCCAAGCGGGCAAAATCTGTGGCAGCACCGGCTCAGGTCAAATCACAGGAGGCAAAACACTGTATCGCTGGCAAGACGAAAACGGCATGGTACATCTGTCAGATACGCCTCCCGAAAATCACTCACTGGCTGTCACCACACTTAATACATGCGATTAATAACCCCGATGTTTCATAGTGAGTTATTCTCTGACCGGGTATAGGCACGCTCACATAATTGCCAGAATTCGCCGGCCGCAACCGACAAACCGCCCCGCTGACTACGAATCATACCCACGGGTCTCTTAAGCGGATTATCTTTGATGGCACAGCACACCAGCCCGCGACTTTCCATTTGCTGACGGCAAATAGCCGGCACCACAGAAATGCCCATGCCCTGCGCGATAAACTGACCGACTGACCCAAGCTGACCGGTTTCCGCGATGATGTTCAGCTGGCCGGGCCCATGCGCTGCCTGCTCAGTCCAGCGGCGCACTGCAGAGCCCCGGTTCATGGCGATGAACGGATGGGACAGCAATTCATGCCAGGGAACAGCATCCTGCATTGCCAGAGGATGAGCCGGATACATCACGGCAATAAATTCATCGGTGAACAATGGCTTGAAGATCAGACCATCTGCTATTTCGGGCTCAAAAGTAAAACCAATTTCTGCGTTACCTTGTAAAACATTATCAATCGTTGCTTCCATGACCACGTCCAGCACCCGAAGGCGGATATTATTAAACTTGCGGTGGTAATCATTCAGTAACGCGGGAAGTTTACTCTCGGCAAAGGACGGCATTGCAGCAATGGTAAGTTTACCCTGCTGCATGGCAAACAGGTTTTGCATGTCATGGAAGGTTTCATCCCATTCATTTACCAGACGCTTCGCATTGGGTAGCAGGGTTTGCCCTTCCGGGGTCAGTGAGACGCGTCTGGTACTGCGGCTGAACAGTTTGCCGCCCAGTTGCTCTTCCATTTTTTTAATGGCAGACGACAAAGCAGGCTGTGTCAAATGGAGTTTTTCCGCGGCCTCAGCGAAAGTGGCAGATTCAGCCACACGGATGAACGCCAGCATGTTACGGTACGATATGCTCATATTGATAAAAATATTTTATTAATATTGATATAAAATCAATTTTACAAAATTTTATCAGTCACGGATACTTTAATTGATTCATTATTCATCAACAGGAGATTCATATGTCAGGTTTCGATAAAGTCGTTACCAGTTATGAAGCAGCACTGGAAGGTCTGTCTGACAACATGACCGTTGTGGCCGGCGGCTTTGGACTGTGTGGTATTCCGGAAGGGTTAATTGCACAAATCAAAACAGCAGGTGTTAAAGGCCTGACTGTGGTATCAAATAACTGCGGTGTCGACGGCTTTGGTCTCGGTATTTTGCTTGAAGACCGCCAGATCAAAAAAATGGTGTCTTCCTATGTTGGTGAAAATGCCCTGTTTGAAAAACAGTTGCTCGACGGCGAACTTGAGGTCGAACTGACCCCGCAAGGTACGCTGGCTGAAAAGCTGCGCGCCGGTGGCGCCGGTATTCCCGCGTTCTACACGGCAACCGGCTACGGCACACCTGTCGGTGAAGGCAAAGAAGTGAAAGAGTTTAACGGCCGGCCTTATATTCTTGAAGAGTCTATTACCGGTGACTTTGCTATAGTCAAAGCCTGGAAAGCAGACCGCTACGGAAATTGCGTTTACCGTCACACCGCACAGAACTTTAATCCCATGGCTGCCACCGCAGGTAAAATCACTGTGGTTGAAGTTGAAGAAATTGTAGAGCCCGGTGAACTTGAGCCCTCTCAAATTCACACCCCGGGTATTTTCGTAGACCGCGTGATTAAAGGTACATTCGAAAAACGTATTGAGCGTCGCGTTATCGCGAAGAAGGAGGCGTAATCATGGCATTAACCAGAGATCAAATCGCAATGCGAGTGGCGCAGGAATTTCAGGACGGCAGTTACGTAAACCTCGGTATCGGTATTCCTACTCTGGCCGCTAACTATGTACCCGAAGGCATAGAGGTTATGCTGCAATCAGAAAATGGTCTTTTAGGCATGGGCCGCTATCCTGATGAAGACGAAATTGACGCAGACATGATCAACGCCGGTAAAGAAACTGTGACGGCTATCACCGGCGCTTCTATTTTCAGTTCCGCCGACAGCTTCGCCATGATCCGTGGCGGGCACGTTGATTTCACTGTGCTGGGCGCATTTGAAGTCGATGTAAACGGTAATATCGCCAGCTGGATGATTCCCGGCAAACTCATTAAGGGCATGGGCGGTGCCATGGACCTGGTGGCCGGTGCGAAGAACATCATTGTTACCATGACTCACGCTGACAAACACGGTAATTCAAAACTGTTAGAGGCCTGCACCCTACCCCTTACCGGCGTGAACTGCATTACACGCATCATCACAGATCTGGCCGTACTTGAAGTCGCAGACGGTGCTTTTCATCTGTGTGAACGGGCGCCCGGTGTTTCCGTGGACGAAATCCGTGAAAAAACCGCCGGCAAACTGATTGCCGCTGATGAAGTACCGGAAATGCAACTTTAATCTTCCTGACATAAAGTAAAGAGGTGCCTTGCCGCACCTTTTTACTTTGCTTCCCGCCTTTATCTGACAAAGCCTTTCGTGGATAATACCGCCATTGTTTTATACGGGGTATTCACTTGAGCTTGTTAATTGCCGATCTTCCGGTTCACCATAAAATTGTCAAACGTTTGCAGGAAAAAGGCCTGGAAAGCCTGACTGAAGTGCAGGAACAAACTATTCTGCCGGCTCTGCAGGGCAAGGACATCATGGCATCGTCAAAAACCGGATCCGGTAAAACCTTTGCTTTTCTGATCCCTCTGGTTCACCGGTTGATGACCAACAAGGCTCTCAGCAAACAGGATCCCCGCGCACTTATTCTTGCCCCTACCCGCGAGCTGGCCAAACAGGTGTTCTCGGAATTACGCAGCCTTGCCAATGGCGTCGGCCTGCAAAGTGCGCTGATTGTTGGTGGTGAAAATTATAACGATCAAACTAAAGTGCTCCGCCGCAACCCTCATGTCATTGTGGGCACAGCTGGCCGGATTGCCGATCACCTGGAAGACAAATCATTTTTTATTAACGGGCTGGAACTGCTTATTTTTGATGAGGCAGACCGTATGATGGATTTAGGCTTTGCGGAGCAACTTAACCTGATCAACCGCTTCGCGGATCACCGGAAGCGTCAGACAATGTTGTTTTCTGCCACGCTGGACAATATTGCCCTGAATCATTTAACCCGCGACTTATTGAAGGCCCCTGTACGTGTAGCTGTTGGTGAGTCCACTGCTGCTCATCAGGATATCGACCAGACTTTGTATTTTGCCGATGACGTGGGACACAAAGATAACCTGCTGCTCACGGTACTTAAAGAGCAGGACTACAATCAGGCGGTAGTCTTTACAGCAACCAGAGAAGACACAGACCGCATTGCTGCCATTTTAAATGAGCAGCATCTTGAAGCTGTTGCTTTACGGGGTGACCTGCCGCAAAACCAGCGGGCTGCCATCATGAGTAATTTCAGTCGTGGTCAGAATAGTGTGCTGGTTACCACGGATCTCGCTTCCCGGGGCCTGGATTTGCGCAAAGTAGGCTTAGTCGTCAACTTTGACCTGCCGAAACAGTCTGATGAATATATCCACCGGATTGGCCGTACAGGCCGGGCCGGAGACAAGGGTGTTGCTATTTCATTTGTGGGCCCGAGGGACTGGGCAAGCTACCTGACGATTAAAGATCATGTCAGCTATGATGTTGACTGCACCACGCATCCCCTGTTACCGGCGAAGTTCAGCGGTAAAAAGCAGATGAAGCCGAAGAATACAAAAGGACAGGATGAGCGCAATCGCAGTAAAACCAGCTCTGCCGGTCAAAAGCCACCGGTGAAAAGGCGGGTGAATACCATGAAAGGCGATGAAGCCGGTCATATGCCGGTGATGAAGAAAAAACGCAATGACGTCATCGACGATGACGAAGAAGAATGACACAAAAATGTATGGTCCGCCTCGTTATTGCAACAGTAAATGTCGATAACGGG
>NZ_CFHOXV010000060.1:0-16193 GCF_984505615.1 Alteromonas sp.
GTTATCGACATTTACTGTTGCAATAACGAGGCGGACCATACATTTTTATGTCTGCTTAAATGCTTATGCCTGATGGTGTTGGATTCCGGCTTGTGAAGGCGGCAGTTTGAAGGCGGTTATCACTGCAGCAATCAACACCACAGCACTTATCAGCCAGGCATAACCCGGTTCTGTCACAATGCGCTCTGTCAGCCAGTTAAAGCCAAAGCAAGCTGTCAGGAAAGCAAATATGGCCCGCGTTATTGCAAAAGTAGTATAGCGGGATACCATTAACAGCAGTGGCAGTACTACCACACTCAGCGCCGCCTGAAATACCTCAACCCCTGCGTTAAACCCCGCCACCGCGAGTAACCTTGTTACTGTATCAAGCGGCAGCCCCTGCATGACTTCTGAAAAGGCGACGCCATGGATCACGCCGAACAGTAATACCGGTACTTTGTGAAGTCGCACCGGATGAATCAGCAACAATACCGCTGTCACCAGAACCGTTGCAGCCACGCACGCTTCAGTTAACCACACAGGCATGCTCAGTACACCGGTCGCAGATAAAGCCAGTGATACTGTATGGCCAGCGGTGAATAGGGATATCATGATCAATGCCTGTCGCCATGTATACCCTTTACGCCAGTTATGCTGTTTTGATGCACTGACTACAGTGAACAACAAACAAAACAGGAACAGCAAATGGTCTGTACCGGCAAAGATATGATGGAGGCCGGCAGTAAAGTAGCGGAGGAGCAGATCAGTGATGCTCAGGGCCGCAGCTTTCAGGCTGACAGACGTATGCCGCCAGGACAGCACGGTAGCATGGCTTGCAGGGCCATCTCCGCTTGCATTGCTGACTGATACAAGGGTGCGGTGATTGCGCACCCTGTGCGTGATGCCATCGTACTGAACCACCAGTGATGATGGCTGATGTACGTGCTCAGTTGCGGCTGTTACGCTCACAACCAGGCAGGTCTCATAATCACACTGCTGAAACCGGGGAGCGTCAGTTTGTATGGCATAAACCTCTTCGTGCATCGTGTCCGCGGCAGTGACAATCAGGTGTTCGTCAAGATATGAAGCCATGCGGTTGTGCAGCTGTGAAGGACTTTCAGCGGTGAGCGCAGGCCAAATGGGATTGGCCTGCTGTAACTGGTCCAGTGGCAATAATAATTCAATCTTCAGCGTACCGGCGCTCTGATGAATTGTCATTTTAGTGGCAGAAGCCGGATGGGCAGCAACCGGCAAGGTTACCAGTAACCAGGCTATTGCCATCAAAAGTAACAGATTACAGCGTATTGCCATAATCCATTTCCTTATCACGATAGACAGTGTGATAGTGGGTCTGACCGCGAATGACTACACCGCCCTGACAGGCGACTTCAATCCATACGCGGGGACCGTCGATCCTCATGTAGGTGCCGCTCTGGTCAACATCAACGCCTGCTGATTCCGAGCCTGCCCATGCGATATAGGTATCCGCCAGTGCCGCTTCTGTTGTGTAATCTGCCATCAGAGCGTCAGAAATATCGCTCTGGTAGTCATCCACCCATTCGGCGATTGCCGCAATGACCAGTGCCTGCTGCGTTTCGCTTAAGGCAGCTACGTTAATACCGCCGCGATCGTCGCCAACAGGATAGTCATTTGGCTGTACGCCACTTCCGTTGTCGGGCCCAACAAGTACATCAGAATAAGATTCACCGCTCAGATATGCGTCTGAGAATTCATCCTCAGATAGCGCTTCAAACATGGCTACCATCGCATCACCTTCATCTACCAGCGGCGCATACGTCGTACTGTTGAGTTCAAAAGCAGATTTAGGCTCTGATGCAATATGATTAGGCACAGGGTAACCGGTACCTTCCACCATAGTCACGTTGTAGGCGAGGTGATGGCCACCGAGTTGAATCATCCAGTTATCTTCACGGCCGGGGGTTCCGAATATTGCGATGTAATAGTTCGCAGAACTGTAAGTGCTTCCGCCCCCCTGTTCCTGCAGATAATCATCAGCAGCCAGTACGCCGCGAAAATCTTCGTATCCGGCATCATTTAATAACGTTTGTGCAACCGTGATAAGCGCGTCGTAAGCTGTATCTGATAATTCGCCGATGCGCATACCATTTCGCTGCACATTGCCGGTGGGTAAATTTGACCAGATTGTCCTTTCGGTATTGGAATTATCCCACTCATACAAAATGGCTGATTGTTCAGTGGTGGTGAGGGTAGCGATGAAGTTCTCAGTGGCGCAAATCAGTTCGTCCATTTGCGCTGTGGACGTATCGTCACACTGACTTTCCGTGGCCGTCTCTTCAGACGCAGAATCGTCTGCGGCTTCATCGTCGCTGTCGTCTGCAGTGTCGTCATCACTTTCGTCTGAGTCATCTGACGAATCGTCGCTGCCGGTATCACCGGTTGAACTGTCATCTGATGTTGAACCGGTTTCTGTTTCTACTGTGGTTAGATCTGAACTGTCTGAACCGCCGCAACCGGACAGTAACAATGCAGCCAGGAAAAGATAGAGAAATGGGGTAGGTTTCACAAAGCGCTCCGCAACAAATAAGAACAGTTCTCATTATTTGCTGCGGAGTACTTGCAAAAAAGCTTTTTAACAAAGCTTTACACAGCCTTTACCCTGGCTGACTAAAGGGGGGAAACAATTTGCGTGACGCTGCGGCTTTCGCCGGGTGCCAGCGTGCATCCATTGGTCACGGCTGTCTCAATACATAACATATGTCTGAAACCAAACGCGTCCATGTCAGCGATAGAAGCAGCCCCTTGCCAGGGATTCCAGACCACCAGAGAATCGTGTCCCATAGACGTTACGCGCGTAAATGGCTTCTCTTCTACATAAACGGTTACGTCAGGAGCAGCATGCTGATGAATGCGGTCTGTTTCACCACTGAAAGTATACGGAGACGGGGCAGGCTTTAATGCCCAGTTTTCCAGTTTGTCTTTGTACTCGCCTTCAATACCTGTAATTTTGGTATGCGCGATATCTGCCACTGAAAAATAGGTGTGCATTGCTGCATTGAATGAAAACGGCACGATTCCGGTGTTTTCTGTCTTCAATGTAATCGACAGGGTTTTACCCACCAGAATTTCGTAGCTGACTTTGCAATCATATTCAAAGCCTTCACCACGGCTGAATGTGGGGGTAAGAACAATGCGTGTGCCGTCTCCGGTGTCTTCAGAAGACTGAATCTGCCAGCTTTGGGTGCGCAAAAAACCATGAGAGGGCAGTTCACCTTTCTCACGGCCATGATCATCACTGAACCATGGCCAGCAAAGAGGAATTCCACCACGGATCGGGCGCTCACCGTTTAAGAACGCATGAGGACTGAGCCATAGACGGTCACGATCATCAGATTTTGGAATGAATGACAGTACATGCGCGCCAAATAAGCTGATACGGCTGCTGGCAAACTGATTGTCTACGTTTAAAAAGGTAATCCCTGAAGATTCTTCAACAGTTACAGAGTCGGGAATACTCATGTGACATCTCCTTGCCAAAATAAAGTCCGGTTATTATTGTGCATCCAAAAACAAAAAGGTGCGATAGCAAATCGCACCTTTTTTACATTTTTATCTTGCTTATCACCCGGTTAGGGCATGTTCGCATTATTTTGAAATATGCTGAACCAAATCAAGTACTTTATTTGAGTAACCCCATTCGTTGTCGTACCAGGATACAACTTTAACGAATGTGTCAGTCAGAGCGATACCTGCATCTGCATCGAAGATAGAAGTGCGTGCGTCGCCCAGGAAGTCATTAGACACAACAGCATCTTCGGTGTAACCCAGAATGCCTTTCAGTTCACCTTCAGACGCTTCCTTCATTGCTTCACAGATAGCTTCATAAGTGGTTGGCTTTGCCAGATTCACTGTCAGGTCAACAACTGAAACATTCGGAGTAGGTACACGGAATGCCATGCCGGTTAATTTACCGTTCAGGGCAGGGATAACTTTACCAACGGCTTTCGCAGCACCGGTAGAAGATGGAATGATGTTCTGGCCCGCACCACGACCACCGCGCCAGTCCTTATGAGAAGGACCGTCAACCGTTTTCTGTGTTGCTGTCGTCGCGTGAACAGTCGTCATCAGACCATCAACAATACCGAATTTGTCGTTCAGTACTTTCGCCAGAGGCGCAAGACAGTTTGTGGTGCACGAAGCATTAGAAACGATAGTCTGGCCATCGTATTCACCGTGGTTAACACCCATAACGAACATAGGCGTGTCGTCTTTAGATGGTGCAGACATCACCACTTTCTTTGCGCCGGCTTCAAGGTGAGCTGAAGCAGTATCTTTTGTCAGGAACAAACCTGTAGATTCAACAACAACATCAACGTTTACATCGTTCCATGCCAGGTCAGCAGGGTTTCTTTCTGATGTAACACGGATAGTTTTACCATTTACTATCAGCTGGTTATTGTCTACCTTTATTTCACCATCAAAAACGCCATGGGTTGAATCATATTTCAGCATGTAAGCGATGTAATCTGTGTCCAGCAGATCGTTGATAGCAACAACTTCGATGTCGTCACGCTTTTGTGCAGCGCGCATTACCAAACGACCAATGCGTCCAAAACCATTGATACCGATGCGAATAGTCATGTCATACCTCTAATTGTATTTTGGTACAAGTGAAAAAAAATTACGTAAAGTATGGATCAAAATGGCATAATTGGCAAAGTAAAAAGCAAAAAATGTTGCAAAATTACAACTATGAATTATGCAAACGTATTCAGTTTCGTTGTATCGGGTCTTTAACTGATAATGCTCAAAATAATGTGTTGATGAGAATGCGCGGCCGTTGCCTTAACATTATCAACACGGGAAACAGGAATAGATAAAATGACAAATCCCGTTTTACAACAGCTGGTTGAGATGCGCGGCATAGAGACCCACTATGTTGATGCGTGGGGCAAACCTGCCACGATTTCAGAATCAAGCCAGACCAAATTACTTAATGCACTGGGTTACGACACCAGCAATGAAGCTGCTATAGAACAACAGCTTTCTGAAGAAGCCAGAAAAATCTGGCAGACTCCGCTCAACCCGGTACAGGTTTTACGCCAATCAGACACCGTTCCGTTTTCTGTACGGTTACCGATAGAACTGGTAACCGATGAGTATACTGTAGCGCTCTCTTTTGAAGATGGACAGACATTCGTCCACACTTTTGCACCGGTTGACGAAACACTGGTAAATGTCGCCCAGCTGGAAGACGTGGAATATCACGAATACGCTGTCACACTGCCGGTTCAGCCGCCCACGGGTTATCATACACTCAGCTTATCGGTGGAAGGGGATGATGAACCGCTTTGCAGTATGCGGGTTATTATTGCACCTTCAGCCTGCTTCATTCCTGAATCCATTGCTGCCGGTAAAAAGATTTGGGGCCTGAGTGTGCAACTTTACTGTGTACGCAGTCAGAAAAACTGGGGCATGGGCGACTTCTCAGATCTGGCTTTATTAACCGAAAAGGCCGCTGGCACCGGAGCAGAGTTTATCGGTCTGAACCCTATTCATGCGCTGTATCCGGCGAACCCTGATGCCTGCAGCCCATACGGACCGTCTTCACGTCGCTGGCTTAATTATTTATACCTCGATGTGACTGCCATGCCCTGTTTTGACGACGCCAGTGTGCAGACCATTGTGAATGACGCGGCTTTTCAGGAAAAACTTGCAGCGGCAAGAGCAGCTGACCTGGTTGACTATGCTGCCATTGCATCACTTAAACTGCCTGCACTCACCGCGTTGTTCGACGTGTACTACAACAAGTACCTGACTAAAAATACAAAACAGAACAAAGCATTTAAAGCGTTTGTGGAAGCCGGTGGAGAAAGCCTTGATATGCTGGCGGTGTACGATACGTTGCAGGAAAAGCTGGCTGAAGAAGGTAAGCCTTCCTGGGGTTGGCCGGTATTTCCTGAGGAATTCCGTGAATACCACAAACCTGATGTAGCGGTATTCAGAGAACAGAATAAAAAGCGGGTTTCTTTTTACCTGTTCCTGCAATGGCAGGCTGCGTTGCAATTACAGGCCGCCAGTGATGTGGCAACTAATGCCGGCATGGCTATCGGTTTATACCGTGATCTCGCCGTAGGTGTCAGTGAAGGCAGTGCAGAAATCTGGGGTAACAAAGACTTGTACTGTACCGGTGCCTCTGTGGGGGCGCCGCCGGATATTTTAGGGCCACTCGGACAAAACTGGGGGCTGCCGCCCATGGACCCGTACAAGCTCTACGAACAGGCCTATCAGCCAATCATTGACTTGTTTGCTTCCAACATGGCCGGTTCCGGTGCTTTGCGTATTGACCATGTTATGGCATTGCTCCGTCTGTGGTGGGTGACTAAAGGTGACCATGCAAAAGATGGTGGCTACGTTTATTATCCTGTCGACGATCTGCTGGCCATTCTGGCGCTGGAAAGCCACCGTAACCAGAGTCTGGTGATTGGTGAAGACTTGGGTACGGTACCTGAAGAAATCCGTGAAAAACTGGCGGATAACGGTGTTCATTCGTACCGGGTGTTCTTCTTTGAGCAGGCTAAAGATGGTGGTTTTTATTCACCGGCCCATTATCCTGTGCAATCTATGTCGACACTGACAACCCACGATATGCCAACTTTGACCGGCTTCTGGCATTGCCTCGATCTTGAACTGGGTAAAGAGCTTGGTTTGTATCCTACTGATGAAATATTGTCTGTGTTGTATCACGACAGGCATAAAAATAAACAGGCGATACTGGATACCTTGCACGGTCACCATTCCGTTAGTGACAACATCAGCCGTGATGTGAATGTGACGGGAATGACTACCGAACTTAACCGCGGTATGCAATTGCATATGGCGGCAGGTTCCAGTGCGTTACTCAGTCTGCAACTTGAAGACTGGTTGGAAATGGATAAGCCTGTTAATGTACCGGGTACGTTTAACGAATATCCTAACTGGCGCAGGAAGTTATCTCAGCCTTTAGAGACTATTTTTGACAATCAGGACATCACTAACCTGGCAGCTAAGCTGACCGCTGTCAGAAAGCAGGCCAGCACAGATTAGGGATGTTCTGCAGTCTGCCGTATTGTGCGGCAGACCTTGCAGGAGTAACAAATGGTAGTAGAGCAGCAACTGGCACAAGCGCGGTGCAGTCAGCCTTTTTCCGTACTTGGTAATCAGCAAAGTGAAGATGGCGTAACGGTTACCGCGTATATCCCGGAAGCCAAAACAGTGTCAGTCCGCTGTTTAAAAACCCGCAAAGAAATCATCAAACTCAAAAAACAGGGCGACACAGCTCTGTTTTCTGCACTATCAAAAAAGTTAAAACCTGCACAGCGTTATGAGTTGCAGGTGACAACGGCAGATAGCGAATACAGCTTCACCGACCCGTACCAGTTCCGTGAAGAAGCATTTCATGCTGTGCACTTTATCGATCATCAGCCTGAAAATCTTTACCGGCAGGGCGGGGCACAACTGCTTACCACAGACGGCATTACCGGAACACGTTTTGCTGTTTATGCCCCTAACGCATCTGCGGTTTCCGTCATTGGTGACTTTAACCGCTGGGATGGCCGTACTCATCCAATGCAACAAACTGACATGGGCTACTGGGTACTGTTCATTCCGGGACTCGTTGCCGGCGAGCGCTATAAATATCAGTTAAAAGATGCCTGGGGTAACGATTTACCTCACAAGGCTGACCCGCTGGGCTTTGCTGCTGAGCAGTATCCTTCTCATGCATCAAAAGTGTTCGATCACGATGCCTACGAGTGGAATGACAGTGCCTGGATGGAGAAGCGGCAGGCAGACAAATACGCAAATCCCATGAGCGTGTATGAAGTGCATCCGGGTTCATGGCGCCGTCCTTCTGAAGAGAGCGGGAAACGTTATCTCAGTTATCACGAACTGGCGGATTCACTGATCCCCTACGTGAAAGAAATGGGGTATACCCATATAGAATTGTTACCCGTATCAGAGTTTCCTTTCGACGGTTCCTGGGGGTATCAGCCGGTGGGGCTTTACGCACCGACAAGCCGCTTTGGTTCACCTGACGATTTTAAATATTTTGTTGATCAGTGCCACCAGGCAGATATCGGCATCATCATTGACTGGGTACCGGCGCACTTCCCGGAAGATGCCCATGGCCTTGCGCGGTTCGATGGCAGTCATGTGTACGAATATGACGATCCCCGCCGTGGCTGGCATCCGGACTGGAATTCATGCATTTATGATTTTGGCAAAGATACGGTTCGCCAGTTTCTGGTTGCAAACGCACTTTTCTGGCTGGATAAATTTCACATTGACGGCTTGCGTGTGGATGCAGTGGCCTCCATGTTGTACCTGGATTATTCCCGTAATGAAGGGGAGTGGATCCCCAACGTGCACGGGGGGAATGAAAACTACGAAGCCATCAGTCTGCTGAAATGGATGAATGAAGAGGTTTACCGGCACTTCCCCGGCGCAATGACCATTGCTGAGGAGTCCACTTCATTCCCGGGCGTATCCAGACCGGTGAGCGAAGGCGGTCTCGGCTTCGGCTTTAAGTGGAATATGGGCTGGATGCACGATTCCTTGCATTACATCAGTAAAGATCCGGCGTATCGCCGCTATCATCACGGTGAGATCACCTTTTCCATGGTGTATGCCTTCGATGAAAACTTTGTATTGCCGATTTCCCACGATGAAGTCGTGCACGGAAAAGGCAGCCTGATTGGTAAAATGCCGGGAGATGAATGGCAGCAGGCGGCAAATCTGCGTTGCTATGCCGGTTTCATGTATGGTCACCCGGGTAAAAAACTGAATTTCATGGGTAATGAAATTGCCCAGTCAAGGGAATGGAATCACGATGGTGAACTTGACTGGTGGCTGCTGGAGTTCGACAAGCATAAAGGCATGCAGGCACTTTACCGTAAGCTTAACCATCTGTACCGGACGATGCCTGCACTGTATGAGCAGGATCACAATTATGAAGGTTTCAGCTGGATAGACCATAATTATGCTGAACTAAGTATGTTGTCTTTCGTAAGAAAAGCCAAAGACGACAAGCAAAAAGTCTATGTGGTGAACAACTTTACGCCTTCTCCCCGTGAGAAGTTCCGCATTGGCGTGGAAGATCCGGGTACTTACTCACTGGTACTGAATACCGACAGCGGTGAGTTCTGGGGCAGCGATTACCCGGCACCGGAAATTGTTACTGCTGACGCGGTGGAATGGAATAATCAGCCGTATTCTATTGAAATCACTTTACCGCCACTGGCAACACTTTACTGGGTTTATGAATAACAGGAGAACCGGCAAAGGTGAAGCAAGACTCACTTGTAAACTATAACGTTAAGGCTGGCGTACCGTATCCGCCGGGGGCGACTGTCACCGGCGACGGCTGCAATTTTGCTGTTGAATCGCCGGATGCCAGAGCTGTCGTGCTGTGCCTTTTCCAAAGTGATACAGAGGAACCGGTTGCAGAGATTGTGATGCCGGCCAAAACCGGTTCAGTCTGGCATTGTGAAGTAGAAGGTGCAGGCGAGAATCAGCATTATGCATACAGGGTGGAGCGTGGTGAAGAATCCCTTCACCATGTGCCGACGGACAAGCTGTTAATCGACCCTTACGCGCAAAAACTCAGCCGGCCACTGCACTGGAATGCCAGACACTATGAACATGACTCACAATTTATGGTGCCGAAATGTGTCGTGGTGCGTCATGATAATGATGACCGGCCGCCGAAGCCTGCCTTTCAGCCACATCAGCGAATTATTTACGAAGCCCATGTGAAAGGGCTGACTATGCTGCACCCGACTGTGCCCGACGAAGACAAAGGCAAATACACAGGGGCTGCCCATCCTGATGTCATAAAACATCTGGTTGATCTCGGTGTGACCACGGTGCAGTTTATGCCTTTGTCAGCGTTCATGCCGGAACCTTACATTACAGAAAAAGGCATGACCAACTACTGGGGTTACAATCCGGTAAACTACTTTGCACCTGAACCCAGGTACGGAAAAGCGGATGCTGTCCGTGAACTGAAAGCCATGGTGGATGCCTATCACGAAGCTGGTCTGGAAGTTATCATTGATGTGGTTTACAACCATACCGCGGAGGGCGGAGATGGCGGACCGGTATTGTCTTTTAAAGGCTTCTTTCCCCATCAGGCTTATTTGTATGAGCAAACCAAAACCGGTGAGATTGTATACAGCAATCACTCAGGATGCGGAAATACAGTAAATACTGCCAGTCCGGTCATGACGACAATGATTATGGATGCCATGCGTTACTGGGTTGAGGTTATCGGTGTAGACGGATTCCGTTTCGATCTCGCCGTGTGTCTGGGCAGAGATCCGCAACAATTTTCGCCTCACTCCGGTTTGCTCAAGTCAATTTCACAGGACCCGGTGCTGAAACAGGCTGTGCTGGTGGCGGAACCTTGGGATATTGGTCCGGGCGGTTATCAGTTAGGCGCTTTTGCGTATCCGTGGCTGGAAGTGAACGACCGTTACCGTGACACCTTAAGAGCATTCTGGCGGGGTGATCACGCTATCACCGCGGAGTTTGCAACGCGGCTGATGGGGTCACGGGATATTTTCCATAAGGGATTCCGGCCTGTTTATACATCGGTAAACAATGTGACCTACCATGACGGCTTTACCCTTCACGATTTGGTGAGCTACACCGAACGCCATAATGAGGCGAACGGTGAAAACAACCGTGACGGACATGGTCACAATTTATCTGCCAATTATGGTGTGGAAGGGCCCACTCAGGACGAGAAAATTCTCCAGCTTCGTGAGCGTCAGAAACGAAATATGTTTTTGTCGATGATGCTGTCACAGGGGATCCCTCATGTGCTGGGCGGTGATGAGCTGAGTAAAACCCAGAACGGAAACAACAACGCCTATTGTCAGGACAACGCTCTTAACTGGTATGACTGGGAGCTGAATAAACGGGAATCTGATTTTCTGCATTTCTGTCAGCACGTAATTCAACTGCGTCGTAGCAGCGAGTTGCTGAGTCATTTACTGCTCGAAGACGATTTATTTCAGCTTGATACGAATGTGGCGGTGATCCGCTGGTATAAACCTGACGGACAGGATAAAGAATCAGAAGACTGGCAGTCACCGGACAGTCAGTCGTTTGGCGTTGAAATCCGTGGTACAACCAAAGATGAAAACGACCCTGAACACTGGTTCCTTTGTTTTAATGCCAGCCTGCAGGATAAGCGTTTTAACCTGCCCGGAATCTCGCCTCAGTGTGCCTGGCAACTGATGGTTGATACCCGGTACGGTTCTTTACCGGAACAACCGGATATTTGTATCCAGAGAGTATTTTTGCAGGCTGGAAGAAGCGTAGCTGTGTTTAAACAAAGTCAGATAGTGCCGTAAAGGGTTTACTGCTGCACGGCAAGTAAGCAATCAGTCATGATTTGAGCATAATTCGCAGAAAATCAGTCATAAGTTAGTGTTCGCACTATTATCAGGTGGTATGATCCGCAGCCATCTGTAACTTGAGGTGACACCCAATGCAAAAAGAAGATGGAAAGCACACTGAAACTAAGTGTGATATCGGTTTTATTGGTTTAGGCGTAATGGGCGCCAACCTGACGCTTAACCTGGTCGATCATGGTTATCGCGTAGCCTGTTTCGACCTTGATCAAACCAAAGTCGATGCGATTATTGCTAAAGATGCTGAAGAGCGTGGCGACGCGGCTGCCCGTGTAGAAGGCTGCAGCTCATACACCGAATTACTCAGCAAATTAAAGTCACCTCACATGGTTATTCTGTCGGTACCTGCCGGCGAACCTGTTGACCATGTTTGTTCTCACCTGATTGACGCCGGCATCCAGGCCGATGACATTGTTGTGGATACCGGAAACAGCTTGTGGACGGATTCTGTCGAACGGGAAGAAAAGTACAAAAGTAAGTTTATCTTCTTCTCTACTGCGGTTTCCGGCGGTGAAGTGGGCGCACGTTTCGGTCCTTCTCTGATGCCTTCAGGCAACCCGTACGCGTGGACACGCCTTGAGCCGGTATTAAAAGCTATTGCAGCTAAAGTCGATGCTGAGACAGGTCTGCCAATCGAATCTTTCACCCCGGGTAAGCCGGTGCTGGAAGGGGAAGCCTGTGCCACGTACATCGGTCCTGTGGGTGCCGGTCACTACGTGAAAATGGTGCACAACGGTATTGAGTATGCCGATATGCAACTTATCTGCGAAACTTATCAGGTCATGCGTACTGCTTTACACATGTCTGCCGCTGAAATTGCAGAGGTTTTCCGTCGCTGGAATAAAGGCAAGCTGAACAGTTACCTGATGGAAATCAGTGCTGAAGTACTGGAGCAGCTGGATCCTGAAACCGGCGTACCACTGGTAGATGTCATTCTGGATAAAGCTGGTCAGAAAGGCACCGGTCTGTGGACCGCTGTCAGTGCACTGCAAGTGGGAAGTCCTGCCCAGACGATTACTTCTGCGGTATTTGCCCGCAGTCTGTCCAGCCTTAAAGACGAGCGTGTTGCAGCCAGCAAAGTTCTGCAGGGACCGGAAGTCAAAGTCCTTTCTGATGAAGAGAAGTTTGCGGCTATCGACAAGCTGGAATATGCGCTTTATTGCTCAAAGATTTGTGCATACGCGCAGGGTTTCCAGTTGATGGCTGTTGCTTCAAAAGAGCACGGTTGGGAGCTGGACTTCGGTGGTATTGCGAAAATCTGGCGTGCCGGCTGTATTATCCGCGCGGTATTCCTGCAATCTATTTCTAAAGCTTACGAAAACAACGAAGATCTGGCGAACCTGTTGCTTGATCCTTTCTTTGCTGATCAAATCACCCAATATCAGTCAGACTGGCGGGAATCACTGGCACAGGCTGCTCTGGCGGGTATTCCCTGTCCGGCAATGATGTCAGCGTTAAGTTATTACGATTCTTACCGTACCGCAGTACTGCCGGCCAACCTGCTTCAGGGCCAGCGTGATTACTTTGGCGCACACACGTATCAGCGTGTAGATAAACCCGCGGGTAAGAAGTTTCACCTTGACTGGAGTGATCCGGCGCGTCCTCAGATTGCTATCAAAAAGTAATCGTGTAAACGAACACAGGAGCAAACATGGCTGTCGATAAAGACTGGAAAGCAACGCTGTCACCTGACGAATATCGTGTCACCCGTCAGGCTGGTACAGAGCGTCCTTACACGGGTGTATTACTGGACGAAAAGCGTCCGGGAACCTATATATGCAAGTGTTGTGGTGCGCCGCTTTTCAGTTCGGATGCTAAGTTTGATTCCGGTTGTGGCTGGCCTTCATTTGATCAGCAAACAGATGACGGTAATGTGTTGTACCGTGAAGACAACAGTCACGGCATGCGCAGAACGGAAATTATCTGTAAATCCTGTGACGCCCATCTGGGCCATGTTTTCCCTGACGGACCCACAGAGACCGGCCAGCGGTATTGTGTAAATTCGTTATCGCTGAATTTGAAAACTGCAGAGGATGAAGTCGTCCGCGGCTGACATGTTCACTTCTGGTTAAAAAATAAACACCGCTTTATTGTAAAGCGGTGTTTTTGTTTGTGACTTCGTCATAACGGATGGAAATACTGAAATTTCCTGTGAAAGTGACTTACAGGATCCGTTGAAAAAAGCGACCCCGGTCAATGCTGAAGTCTGCCGGTTACAGTTTGGTAAGCCCGAGCGCCTTTGCATCGAATTCACCGTCTTCCAGTGCGCCGGTTATTTCATCTGCTACGTTATTCATCAGCGAAGCCGGTAACTGAAACTTTGTTGCCATTGCTTCCAGTTGTTGCGTATTGATTGAGTCGGAGTAGTGACTGGCGACTTTTGACCAGATCCAGGCAAGTTTGTACTTCTTCTGTTCCATGCTGATGGTTGTCAGCGTATGAAATACTGAGACATCCACATTTTCATCATCTTTGTAAAGACTCAACGCGCGGTACAGGGTGTCCCGGGTGCGGTTCATGTCATCTTGCGCCTGTATTGACGCCAGGGCGATCAGTTGTTCCGGCGTGTTAAGGCGACCGGCACTGGCTGCAGCCATAAACCGTTTCAATGCGTCTTCATCACCGGAACGGGACCAGTGATACCAGGCGAGCAGGGGCTCACTGCTATTGCGGGTTTTACGGTTGAGACGATCGAGTTCTTTGCGTGCTGTCAGCACACCTTTCATCCGGTCTGCTTCTTTGTCCCTGTATTTTTTGTGGGTCAGGCCGGAGGCGTTAACGATACAACGCTGGTAGTCTTCAAACATCAGCATCAGGCGATAAATGTCTTCACCTTCACCGTCGTCAGGGTGGCGGTAGCGTTGCTTGATTATCTCTGCTTTTTCCCCGCGGCACCATTCATCGCTGTTGAGATCGTTACACATTTGCGGATTATCCTGACAAATTGTGGCGACTTTAGGCGCAAACATATCACCGCAACCGGGCAATACCACTGTTACAATCAGTAACGGCAGGCATTTCGCCAGTTGTGTTGGAAAATTACTAAAGGATCGGGGTGTTTGTAGCTTAAATGATGAAATACTGAAAATTTTCAACAGTTTGGTCTTCCTTGATGGTTTTCTTAGAATAAGTCCGTTCCACGCAGACAACGACTTTTACACCTTAGTGTACCCTACAATTATGAAGCTTTCTGCGTGGACTGTCCGGTTAATTTTTAATGGTTAAGGCAAAGGCATGAATCAACAGTTTGAACAGGAATTGCAAAGCAGCTGGCAGGAACGTCAGGAATACGCGGAAATGATGATGCCGCTCATCGGTAAACTCTACAGAAATCATTCAGTAGAAGTGTCTGTGTATGGCCGTTCGTTACTGGGTGCCAGTGTCATCGATATCGTTAAAGCGCATCGCAAAGTGCGTTTACATGAAGGCATTAAACTGCGTTTACGGGAGAGCTTTCCTGTACTTGAAGCGTTAACAGCAATGCCCCTCGCGCCGGCACATATTGATATTGGTAAACTGGCTTTTGATTTCCATTACGGCAGTGCCGTCGATCAGACCGATTTAAATGCTTATTTGCAGGAAAAGCTGGCTGATGTAGCCGGTAAAGACGATGAGCAGACGCCTCAGGATGTGGTGCTTTACGGCTTTGGCCGTATCGGCCGCTTACTTGCCCGTCTTCTGATAGAAAGACAGGGCAAAGCGAACAAGCTGCGTCTGCGTGCGATTGTTGTGCGTGGCGGCAAAGACGGCGACCTGGAAAAGCGCGCAAGCTTACTTCGTCGTGATTCGGTACACGGTCCGTTCAATGGCAGTATCACAATTGATCATGAGCGCCAGGCCATTAAAGCTAATGGTTCTTTTATTCAAATCATCTATGCAAACAGCCCGGATGAAGTGGACTACACCAAATACGGTATCGATAATGCTATCGTTGTTGACAATACCGGCATGTGGCGCGACCGCGACGGTCTGGGTCTGCACCTTAAAGCCAAAGGTGCTGCGAAGGCATTACTGACTGCTCCCGGTAAAGGTGACATTAAAAACATCGTTCACGGCGTTAATCATGAAGACATTCTGGCAGAAGACACAATCCTGTCAGCCGCCAGTTGTACAACGAATGCAATCACGCCTGTGCTGAAAGCGCTGGATGAAGAGTACGGTATTGATTCCGGTCACGTGGAAACCGTACACAGTTTCACCAACGATCAGAACCTCATTGATAACTACCACAAAGCTGACCGCCGGGGCCGCAGTGCACCGCTTAATATGGTGATCACTGAAACCGGCGCTGCGAAAGCAGTAGCAAAAGCCTATCCGAAACTGGCCGGGAAGCTGACTGGTAACGCGATTCGTGTACCTACACCAAACGTGTCTATGGCTATTCTGAACCTTAACCTGAAAACTTCTACCGATAAGCTGGCGGTGAATGAGTTCCTGCGGGATACGGCTCTGTTCTCATCGTTGCAGCATCAGATTGACTACACAGCCAGTAAAGAAATCGTTTCAACTGACCTGGTGGGTTCACGTGCTGCGAGTGTGGTGGATTCACAGGCAACAATCGTCGCTGATAACCGTCTTACTCTGTATGTGTGGTATGACAATGAATTCGGATACAGCTGCCAGGTGATGCGTGTAGTGCGCGACATGGCTGGGATCACTTTCCCAACGTTACCTGCATAATTGTTAGCGCAGGCGTTATTACCGGTATCGCTTCGGCGTTACCGGTTTAATTAGATGGTCCGCCTCACCTCTAAGCTAGTCTTAGAGTTAGGCAAT
>NZ_CFHOXV010000061.1:0-337 GCF_984505615.1 Alteromonas sp.
CCGCGACCCCCGGCGTGACAGGCCGGTATTCTAACCAACTGAACTACCGCTCCGGAACTCCGTAAATAATTAAATGATTTAGAATATTTTTTAGCCAAACTGGGATGCTCTAAAGCGACCATGTTCGGTCTATTCAATTATTATTGTTTTCGTTTTCAGTGATGAAACTCGGGGCAACCATTAACAGGTCTTAACCGTTAACCGCGTCTTTAAGCGCTTTACCTGGCTTAAATGTAGGGATTTTGGCGGCAGGAATTTCGATAGGCTGACCAGTTTGTGGATTACGTCCGCTGCGAGCGGCACGATCTTTAACGGCAAAAGTGCCAAAGCCAACCAG
>NZ_CFHOXV010000061.1:347-15702 GCF_984505615.1 Alteromonas sp.
GGCGGAGCGGACGGGCCTCGAACCCGCGACCCCCGGCGTGACAGGCCGGTATTCTAACCACCTGAACTACCGCTCCACTTTTTTCAATTTTTTCAGCAGCTTGCAGATTCTTTATTGAAGTCTCTGCCCTGACTGCGGCGCAGATAATACGTATTCCCTATGGTCGAGTCAACGGTTTTTTTAGATAAAATGTGCCAACATGCATCGTTTGCCTGATTATTCGCCATAATGATGTAATAACCACCGTATACCATGCTGGCAGGGCCTGCAAACCGTGTTTCTGCCATGTAAGTCACCTGGTGAAAACCACACTGCCCGACTACTTTTCTTCGCTGTCAGGCTTCTTCTTTTTAAATTTCGACAGTAAACCAGCCAGCATACCCGGCTTTTTCTCTTTATCTTCTGCGCCTGTAGTAGCCTGAGGCGCTGCCGGAGCAACCGCAGGTTTTGCAGCCTTTTTCCGCTTCCATACAATAAAGCCTACAATGAGCACACCAATCAGTATTATCGAGCCGTTTACCACTGCAATAAGCATGATCATTGTGCCGTCATCCATTCCGGGCTCTTCCGGTGGCAGTTGTACAGACGGCATGGATGGCGTGTCTTTTAACAATGCGGCTTCAAGATCCCCTGCTCCACCTGTCACAGGCGCTTCGTCACTCTCTTCGCCACCGGTTTCGCCTAAAAAGGTATATTCCGGCACATCGAGGATCACGTCCCTGCCATCGATGGTGCTCGCGTAGGCAGTGATCTTTACTCTGAACAAGCCGTCTTCATAGGCGAGGATCCGGTGTAAGCGGGCTTCAGATGAAGGTTCAGTAATGGAAAAGTTCTGAATATCGCCATTGGGAAACCTGACTTTTCCGTCTATCAATAACGATTCAATATCAATCTGGTCACGGACCACATCAATATGTAAATCGTGGTAACCCTGTTGTCCGTCATCCAGTGTTTTACTCAATACCACGGGGTTCGGGTGTAACATGATAACCGGATCAATTTGTTCACGGGAAAACATGGGAGTGTCCACGGTGAAAACAGGACGCCACTCACCGGAAGGGATTGCCAGATTAAACTGACCGGTGAACACGCCATCTTCCGGCGCTTCGTCCATGCCCCTGCCATTGTCTTCAAAGGTGGCGATGAGTTCGTCTTTCGCGCCAAAGTTATCAAAATTCGGATTATTGGTACTTTTAAGTTCGATGGACAAATCAACCACTTCACGGAAAGCCGAATAATCAATGGGCTTGCCACCATTAGTCAGAAAGGCGGTTTGTTTGAGCACTTCACCTGAGAATATAACAGCCGGCAGCGGATCGGCATGAAGCTCAATGCCTGAAAGTACCATCACCCGGCTTTCCGGTAACACCTGCCCCACAGCCTGCCAAGGTCCAGGCACCGGATTTTTTATCTTAATCATGTCGAAGGTATCATCGTCATACCATTCCACATTATTTTTTTCAGCCTGTGAGGAAAATATCTTCGAGCCGTCGGGACGCACCAGAACCACGGGTGCAGAGCCAAATTCGCGGAAGAAAACCATGGTCACTTCGTCCACTTCATGGTCAATGCGGAAGCGGTTACGAAGCAAAAGAATAGAATTTTGATAATCATCACCCAGTGCGGTTAACGCACTGGTGTCGACGGCCGGTTCATCACCGGCCTCTTGTGCTGACAGCGAAAAACTGCCGGCAATAAAGAATAGCCAGATAGAAGTTAAAAAAGGAATTAACTTTCGGGAGTTGCTCGCCACAAACACTTTCCACCGCTCTTTTGCACAATATCCAGTCGTGCTTCATGTTGTTCTAATTCATCGGCGGAGGCGCGGATAACCTTTAATTTATTTCCGTTTCGCTGAATACGCCGGATCCCCTGAGTATCGCCGCTTCCTTCGCTGTTCTGGCCGGCCAGATTCAGTTTTGTCTGGCCACCGGTCATCAGCAGATAGACATCAGCAAGAATTTCGGCATCCAGTAAAGCGCCGTGAAGTTCACGGTGACTGTTATCTATACCGTAGCGCCGGCACAACGCATCGAGGTTATTTTTCTGTCCCGGGTGCATCTTTCTGGCAAGGGATAAGCTGTCGAGCACAGAACAAATATCGTGAGTTTTGACCCCGGCAGTGGGAGCATTCATACCGAATTCGTGATCCATAAAGCCGACGTCGAAGGCTGCGTTATGAATTACCAGCTGGGCTCCGGTGATAAAGTCGATAAAGTCCTGCGCCACGTCTGCAAACAACGGCTTGTCAGCCAGAAATTCATTGGTAATGCCGTGAACTTCAATCGCTTCCTGTTCAACAATTCGCTGAGGGTTGATGTATACATGAAAATGATTGCCGGTGAGTTTGCGGTTAACAACCTCAACACAGCCAATTTCAATGATACGGTGACCTTCTTTAGGTTCGATACCCGTGGTTTCTGTATCGAGCACGATTTGACGCATGTCTGCAACACCTTGTTTTATCTTATAGTTGCCGGGTGCCCCGCGAATTTCAGATTTTCGCTGGCACAGGCGGTTTCAGTTCTTTAGTATACCAGGACATTATCCCGGAAACACATTTCTGACGTAAAAAAGGCCCTTCATGGCAAAGAAAAAAATCGCGATATATACCGATGGCTCCTGTTTAGGCAACCCCGGACCAGGCGGATATGGCGCACTGTTGATATTCGGAAAACACAAAAAAGAAATCAGTGAGGGTTTTAATCAAACCACCAATAACCGCATGGAACTGATGGCCCCCGCTGCTGCACTGGAATGTCTGACAGAACCCTGCATTGTAGACATTACCACCGACAGTCAGTACGTTAAAAACGGCATAAACCAGTGGATCAAGAACTGGCGCAAAAACGGCTGGCGTACCGCCGATAAAAAGCCGGTAAAAAATGCCGATTTGTGGAAGCGTCTGGACGAAGCCGTAAAGAAGCACGATGTGGACTGGCACTGGGTTAAGGGCCACTCCGGCCATCCGGAGAATGAGCGGGTTGATGATTTAGCCCGTGAAGCTGCCGGGAGTCCTACGCAGGACGATACCGGCTTTTCCGGTTAATTCACCGGTGAAAGAAAACCTGGCGGATACAGAGATGATTATCCTTTTGAACGCAACACCTCAGGCACGTATTTTGAGTAACGCAGGGTAAAGTAATGGATAATTCAAAAATCGTTCTAGTCACTGGTGGTAGCCGCGGTATTGGGGCTGCTAATTCCAGATTGTTTGCTGCAAAGGGATATACGGTTTGTATCAATTACAAGTCCAATTCAGAAGCGGCTGAAGTTTTAACTCATGAAATCAACACTCTGGGTGGTCGTTGCTTTACCGTGCAGGCCGACGTCTCTCAGGAAGCCGGTGTAATGCGACTGTTTAAGCGAATTGACGATGAACAGGGATATTTATCAGTTCTTGTAAACAATGCGGGCATTTTGCGTCAGCAATCGCGGCTCGAAGAGCTTACGGCCGAAAGAATCAACAGCATTTTGACTAACAATGTAACCAGTTACTTTCTTTGCTGCCGGGAAGCAGTGAAGCGCATGTCGACACATCGAGGCGGACAAGGAGGCACTATAGTAAATGTCTCATCGGGCGCCTCCCGTACCGGTTCGCCGGATGAATATATCGATTATGCAGCTTCCAAAGGAGCCATTGATACTTTAACCAGAGGGCTGTCTCTGGAAGTCGCCGCTGAAGGCATCCGGGTAAACTGTGTCCGGCCGGGTTTAATAAACACAGATATGCACGCTGACGGCGGTGAACCTGACAGAGTTAAAAGATTAAAAAACATTATTCCCCTGCAACGCGGCGGTGAGCCAGAAGAAGTGGCAGAAGCCATCTATTGGCTCTCGTCTGACAAATCTTCATTCTCGACAGGCAATTTTTTAGACCTTTGTGGCGGGCTTTGAAAGCGAATTAATTCGCTTTCTCTGTGCCTTTCATTTTGTTTTCTAAACGCTCTACATTTTCAACAAAATAATCGTAGTAAGGAATATCTTCTGTAGCGACAGCCAGTGCTTTTTTCGCATAGGTCAGCGCTTCCCTGAGCTTATTTTGTCCTTCATAGCCATATGCAACACCGGCAATAGCATCAGGGTTTTCAGGGTGATGGGACATATTATGCTTATACAACTTCATCGCTAAATGAGGCTTTTTCTGCCAGTCAAAGTAGTAACCTAACTCCCGAACCACGTTTTCAGGTGGTGTCGGGTCAATACCCCATTGTTCACCTAAACGCCGGTAGTAATCGTCTATAACCTGCATATCTGCAGTCACTTTCTCACGGGGAAAGGCTTTGCTCATGAAAAATGATTGATATGCGTTAAAAATGCCAGCCGCCGACGTTAGCTCATGAGAAACGCCTGGATACTCGTTTACGACTACGTTTAAATGAGGGGTGTCAAGGGTTGAAAACGAAGTTAACAGCTCGTCATAGTAAGGTCGCATTGGTAGCCCTTCGTTACCCATATTCATGTAAACATAGGCAGATTCAGACGGCCCGGAGGAAAGCCACTTTTCGGTTCGCTCCACCATCGCGCCCGCGTTCCACCAAACCGCAGGACTATAAGCGATATGTGCATCAAAAAGACCTGGACTCTGTTGCATGGCATACAAACTAAACACACCGGCAGCCGAGGCCCCTGAAATAAGACGGGTCGAATGCGTGCGATACCGTTCTTCAACATCGGGGATCAGTTCCTGCTCAATGAACGCAAGAAATTTTTTAGCCCCGCCGCCAATGCCAACAGGGCCATTTCTGTCCTGATTCACAGTGGGATACATGTCGCGCAGTCTGTCTGTATTTTCAATCGCCACGATGATAACGTCGGGGGCTGCGTCAGCATCTTTTAATCTGCCCAAAACCTCTTTCATCAGAGGAATATTCTCAGCTCCATCAAGCCGGTAAATAACAGGGTAATTCTGTGATGTGGTGAAATAATCCTCAGGTAGCAAAACCTGATATTGCCGCTGTTCGCCAAGTACCTTTGAATCTATGTCCACCACTTCATAATCATTTGCAAGACCCGGAAATGATGAAACAAGCACTGCTGCAGAAAACAACCATTTGAAATACTTCATACTTATCCTTGTAATTTTAATTCTACCTTAACAGCTTATCAGTGCATGTTGTGGGAATTTTTTGTCCATTATCTCTAAAGAAATTCGCGTAAGCATCTTCCCAAAAGTAAGAATGTTTTTTGTATCGATGACATTACCGCATTTGAATGAAAGGCACTTTAAATACGATGCAGACAATGGCTCCTTAGAGCGAAAAGCGGACATGTGATGGCCAGATTGTAATCGTCAGCTAAAGACAAAAAGCGGACATCCATAATTGTAAAGTGGGATTCTGTTGCTGATTTGAATCGGCCAGCAAAACAGCACAACCAACCGGTGTACTGTCGGCATGAAAGAGTAACTTGCTCAGCGAGCAGTGATGTTCAAGTAAATTACGCCCATTGATAACAAGGTATTGCGTATTTATTACGCCGGTATTGAGGTGCTCGCAATCTTCTATCGAAAAATCAAAATGATCAACCGTGACGGGTTTATTATTCTGCAGGAATAGCTTGGCCCCGGTAACACGATAATCATGGTCAAGCACAAACACCAAGACCCCCGAGCAACCACTAACCTTTGCCGTTTGCTCAGCAATATTTATGATATCAAACTGGGACATCTTGTCCAATGAAAAGAGCAGTTGTGCGTCCTGCCTGATATTCACCGTGTTATTCAGCCGTCAATGTAATTACACGTCTTACAAGCTTAGAAAATAATCAACGATTTACAAATCTTCCTGCCATCCAGCTTTTCGACGAGTAAAATTTTGTAATGTCATCAAACATTTCTTTAAACTAAAGTATAAACCAGCAGGCAAAAAGTAAAGTTTAAATTTAAGACGCAATTCATTGACACAACAATTTGAAGAGACATTGCCAGTTAAATACAGTAGAGACACTCATTCTCGAGGCAGCGTGTTTGTTGTCGCAGCCATTACATACTCTAAAAGCATGTCTTCCATACTTTTCGGTTTAAAGAAAATATACACGAAACCTGTCAGGAAGCACCATAATAACAATGGTAAAGCCACGGTATTAAATAGCAATAACGCGGTATGCAAACTTACTTTGCTAATGGTTGCCGACACTTTTTCAGCTAAGTTCGCTGCCAGGGTTTCAGCCTGAGCAATAACAGATTTCGCCGTTTCTTTGTAGTCAGACTGCTGCTGAGATTTAATTTCATCATGCATACGCTCGTAGTGCTGATGGATATCGCTCAGCATTGCCTGTGAGAGTTCAGTTGTGAGAGCTCCAGAGAGAACAATTGAGCTAGGAATTAACAACGTAGTCCCTAATAAAACAATCCATAGATAGTGGGTTGAGCGGAGCAAGGCCCGGTAAAAGCGATTCTTTTTTAATTCAAATGTTCTACACAACAGTAGTGCTAAAATCGCGA
The DNA here is from genome assembly GCF_984505615.1 of Alteromonas sp. NCBI lineage: Bacteria > Pseudomonadati > Pseudomonadota > Gammaproteobacteria > Alteromonadales > Alteromonadaceae > Alteromonas > Alteromonas sp. The sequence continues at coordinate 6,793 of NZ_CFHOXV010000061.1, forward strand.
TACAAAAGAGTAGTACCATTACCGGAGCAAGAAAATAAACCAGCGATAACAACAACGTAATTGCCTTCCAGATTGACAAGTCCAGCATCAGCGCTTCATAGGCTTTGGTCAAAGTGGAATTCAGCGACGCCAGAAGTTCGCCCAAAGTTACCTGCATATCCACGATAAACGAAATACCAATTTCACCACTTTGTATTAACTGCACTACCCCATTTAATGCTGTCACGACCTGCAACGTCTTGGCTGTTTCACCGGCGGCATAATCAGCATAGTCAGTAGCGGCATTAAATAGAGGATGTACCAACTGTTGCCATAAATGCCCTGCACCACCCAACAGCGCAGTAATTATCATTAAACAAAGAAACAATACGAGCTGTACTTTAGGCGACGATTTTATCGCAGCCCAAAGCTGATTTATCCTTGTTTGCATGTTAGTGCCTCCAGTCCTTTGTCCTGATGACGCATTTCGTCTAAATCAACGTTGCCTTGCAGACCAACTAACCGACCATCCTGAGACCTTTGCCATATCAACCATTTATCATCCGGAGCGGTATCGCGGTATTCAGCGAGCCATAAGGTTTTATCGGCAAAATCGGTTGCCAGGTGTGCATGCCAAAAACTGTCCCCGGTATACACAATCACTTCGCATCCCAGTGCTTTTTCTACCATCGCAATCCACCGCTTCAAGCCACTAACCAACTGCTCTGATGTCGTATTGTTGAGCACTTCAACGTCAATTACGGGCCGTAACGAAGCCGTTTGTGATGCCGTTGTTTTAAGAAAATGCTGAGCTTGTTTAGCAGGATCTTCAATCGGACTATAAAAATGATAATAACCAAAAGGGATGGCTTTAGCGGTAGCAGCAAGAGCATGGGCCTTGGCCTCTGGATCAATATAATTCATGCCCTGAGTGGCTTTTATAAAAATGAAGGCAAGTTTGTTCTTAACCATTTCATCCCAGTTGATATCACTCTGATAATGAGAAATATCCATACCCACATGACTTTTCGGCTCTTTGTGTAAAGCAGGTTTGGGTATATCAAGCGAAGGCCAGGCATCAACTATTGCATAAACTAAATATACAAAGACCAAACAAGACAAAGCAAAGCTGGCTGTACGTTGCATATTCATAGGAGGGATTGTCCTATAAAAAATCAACCAGCTTTTTAAGCGGATCTATCAAATAGCTTTTGGCCACTTTTTTAGCATCTTTTTCCGCTTTCTTTAACTCATTATCAATATCCTTCCACAAAGTCTCAGCATCAGCCTTAACTTTTTTGAGCGTTAGTTTTGCCTCGTCTTCCGCGATGTTTAACTCACTCGCCAAAATCTTTTTCAACTTATCGATGCTATACTTTTGATCGAGTTGAGCCATGATAAAAGAAATGGAATAGGTAACGTCATAGGGTGAGAAAAGTCCATTTATGTCTTTGACGATAGCATCCGGGGAAAAGTAACTTTGGAATTGTTTAAAGATGTTGCCACCAAAATGCGCCAATTGCTGATAGGTTTGATGCAAACCATCCCCCAGTTCTGCGGCTCCATACTCTGCGCCCTTAAGTGCTTTTGCTACGGCAGGCACAAACTCACTAGCCTCTTTGCCAGCCTGATTATACAGCCCGATAATACCGTTACTGATTTCTCTGCTCGTGAAACCCACGTCGTTTAAGATTTTGCCAATATAGGCTTCGGCATCTGCTGCAACCGTGGCCAATTGACTTAATATGTTAGCCAGTTTTTTCTCGTCGTAATCGAATAATGATTTAAGGATTTTACATCCCAAAGCCACATCGTTAATGAGATGGTGAAGCAACCATTTCTCAACCATTTCTGCATCATTGGCCAGTATTGAGGTCATATAATCAACGAGGGCATGCTTAAAATAATCATAAAACGCCTTCGGAATGTCCTCGACTTTAGTAATAGGATCCTTGATTTTGATAGACACTTTGTCCTTGGTATACACACCAGGCACTGACAGCTTTTTCTTATCTTTAGTCATTTCAATACTGAAACTGGCTTGTAGCTCGAATTCACCTTTATTCCATAAAATGTCGAGCGTTATCTCAAAACTATCTGTAGGCCAATGTGCGTCTTTCAAAGAAATGACCCCGAAAGTCATAAAAGAGAAAGCCACATCTTTCACAATCTCGCTTAGATTCAGAGTTTCAGTGGTGTGCAGGGTGAAACTTTTGTCATCCTGCATCTCTAATGAGAGTAAAAACTCTCCGTTAAAAAAAGAATGGATCTTTTCTTGCTGCTCAGATAACGACAAACTAATTTCAGTTTTATCCAGCTTGCCCGACATCTGAATTTTTTCAGCGTCCAAAAAGTCGATGCTCGCATCAAAATCAAAATGGGGATTTTCCAACGAGCTAATAGACAGTTGTGGTCCGGTGTAGACTTTAGTCTTTTGCTTTGCACTCGCCGAAACTGGATTTGAAAACGTTTTCAGAGCTATTGTTTGCGCTTCTCCCTTTGCATCCATGGGGGCCGATAAAACCAAATAGTGTTTTTTGCCCTGCTTAACGGTAATCTCATCCATTGCCAGATCAAAAGAAAATGCACTGGAACTATTGAAGGTCACATCGCAAAAAGCGTCCCAGCCAAATGCATCAAACGCACCATTGAACTTCATGCCAACCGGAAAAGTAGTTCCGTCCGGTTCCTTATCCGGCATAGTTTCCATGTAAAAAACCAGATCACTGAAACTGACTTCTGCTAACTCATTTGAAATCTTATCGTTGTGATTCACCGGCGCTAAATCATACAGTAGGCCCAGCGATACCGTACCCGTAATGCTTAAATAAAGTGTATTGACGACTACCGCTCCCTCGGCAGTAATCGCTACATCCGCAAACCCAGCAAAATATATATCTGCATTGTTTTCTTTATCGTGAAGTTTAAACTTGAGTTCAACCGCACCACCACCCTCGCCCACATCGACTATATTTACCGAGCCGCCCACATTCTGTAACGTTAAGCAGTACAGCGTAAATGGTGTGGAGGAATTCGCGAAGTCCTCATCAAAATCTAGTTGCAGCTCCGTTTCAGTCAAACTAATCCTGACACTGGACTGGAGCTTGCGGGCATCAGGATTAAGCCCGAAAGGAATATCGATAACCGCATCAAGTGACGCCGACACCGCATTCTTTTGGTATTGAACGGTAACGACTAATTCCGGTTGTGTTACCGCTAACAACTTAGCCAGCTTGCCGCCCTGACCATCGCCGGATAGTGCAATATGCCCCTGTAGTTCAATATCCGTCGCAGTGCTATCCGGGTCACTGATTTTTGCACCCAGCAATAAATCAAACTTACCCAACAGTTTGCTTAACTGATTCAATACCGAACTCTTATGTTTGCCGGACTTATCCTCTATGCTCACAAACAAATTCAACAATAGGCCACGAATAGTAATAACCTTGTCCGGCGCGATATCTTTTCCGGATGAATCTTGCGTTGAGGAAAACTGAAAAGGCGCACCATCCTGATTGGAAAATACAGCATAAAAATGACTGGCATTGACGCCACTCACAAGTTCGGAGTTATTAAATTTAGTCAGTTGTTTTGTGGTTTGAAAGTAGGCGCCTAAAGTGTAGAGTACTTTGCCACTTACATAAGAAACACTTAACGACAGCAGCATTTCATCATTCCAATTGCCGTTCAGTATGACTAAAATGCTATCGCTTTTCGCCATTTTCAAATCAAGCGTAATAAGCTTAAATTCAATATTTTGCAGGCTCTTATATTGAGGTAGTCCAAGCTCCTCCATTGCATCTGTTAACGAGACATTCTGTAACTGACATTCCAATGTCGCAGAGCCATTGACATCAACATCTACAGTGATGGTATTTTGCGCGAAAGAGACGGTTGCAGAGCGGTTCTTTGCAAGTGAGCTTAATGTGGAAAACAGCGTCGCCATAACATTATCCTTGTTATGAAAAGAATAAATCCCGACTACTGTAGTATTTCCTGAACGTCGTGTACCTGGGCGGTGAGTAACGGGTTCAGATTAGCGTTGAAAAAAGGGAAATGCAACGTTCCTCAGCAAAAACGTCCATCAATAGAAAGTTATTAGTTTCATTTACTCCTCTTTTTAAACGCCATAAAAAAACCGGCCTGAGCCGCGTATAAGAAAGACTAACGCCATGAACTGTACTTTACAACGCTTTTCAAATACAGCCCCTAAGGGCATTTTTGAGGCGGATTGGCTAAATGCTGGAGTGAGAAGTTGATTTATCTTATTGCTGGCGCGCTGGTTGGCCTGGTCATGAGTACAGGAAACTATGGCATCGACAAAGACGAGTTCGCGGTTAACCTATAGTTCGGTCTAGAACAGTTCAGGCTCCCCAGTCGAAATCTCGCTGTATCTGAATACCCTGCTCAACTGGCGGTGCGCGCAGTGGTGGCAGCAAGGAAACCAATTGCAAAGGTCCGGAATACGTACTTTTCAGCCCCACAGCGTGACCTTCAACATTAACTAAGCTAAGCGGCGCAGTTGAGAGGGCCATAATGGCGAAGCCGCCCCTCGTAAATTCGTCCGAGCGACCAAAGGGAGTGAGCTCTAATGTCCACTAAAGCTTTCTTTCGATTTCGTTTTCTTTGCAAGATCGCTAGCACTCAATCCAAAATGATCAGACAAAGCTTTATATACTGGCGGTGGAGACAAAGATCCGTCTCGTTCTAAAAGATTGACTAAAGCTTTTTTTATTTCATTCCTATCTGGAATCACCGAATGCTCTCTCTAAAAATAAAACGCTCCACATCAGCCTCGCGGAGTTGCGGGTCGGCTGGATGTGATTGTTAACCTGAAATCGCTTCTTCACCTTTTTTTAACTTAGGGCCGACCGCGACAATGAATTCGTAAATTGCAGGAAATGCTTCTGTACCTCCAGATTGCTCTCTGAAGGTTTGCAGCATACGGTATCCCCGGTTGACATGAACAATGTACGTGAACTCTTCTTCAATCAGTGCTCTATTAACTAAGTGATGACGCCAAGCGGAACAAACTGTTTCCATCGAATTCAGATATCTGGTTGTCAGCGATCTCAGCAATGAAGATTCAGATGCATTTATTGTGACGCTTGAACCTTGTATTTCAACTTGTGCATGATTCTCTTCTAAGCAGACCTTAATCTTCTCCAGCAGGTATTCCCTTTCTCGCCGCTGCTCTTCATTATCTTCAGGTAATATGAGATGAACCGCTTCATTGTTGACTAACGACCTGCATTGTGCCGGCGAAAAACATTCAACAACCTGCCTTGCGGCACCTGTTACTCTGTTATTCGCAGTTTCTACCCACCAGCGTATTATCTCGTTAGAGTGCAGGTTTCGTTTGTATTGATGCTCCTTATTGAAGTGAGATTTGATAAGGAACAGTTGAAGACACAATACTATTCCGACCGCGGCACTTACGGACGCCGCAATTGCGCTAACTAAATCTGGTGTCATATTTTCTCCAGCTTCCCTTAAATTTGATTACCCGAGGCTAACATTTAAATGATGCGGACCCTAAGAACCGCATATTAATTTTTGTCATACTGGGCTTACTCCCGCGATCCCGTGCTGTGGCTGCGCTGGCATCACATTTAATATTTTGCGAACCTATTTATACGCGAACCATAGTTCGCATGTAAATGAATCACAATTGGAATAGTACAGCTTTACGCTGCCAAGTCATACACTTAGGAGTTCGCAAAACTGGTCAGTGAGAAAATAAAGCAAATCGACGCTTAAAACGGCACCCTGAGCGGCAGCAATACGTACAAAGAGGCTGCACAAGCAGCCCCTTAGAGCTTAAACTTCAATAGATTCTGATATTTCCAATGCGTCGTCTACCTCGATGCCCAAGTAGCGGACAGTGCTCTCTAACTTTTTATGGCCCAGCAAGAGTTGTACAACCCGAAGGTTTTTAGTCTTCTTGTAAATCAGATAGGGCTTGGTTCTGCGCATTGAATGGGTGCTGTAGAGCGATGTATCTAGACCAAGTTTTTCAATCCATCCGTGAAAAATGCGGTTATATTGTCTAGTTGATATGTGCTCAGCGTCATGTATGCGAGACTTAAAAAGATAGTCAGATGCTTTCAATCCGGCTTTGTTTACCCAAGCCATGATCGTCTCTCCGGTGCTTGGTGTTATTTCAAATTGGACAGGACTACCTGTTTTTTGTTGAACGACATGCGTGCGTCTCAGAACTGAACGTCCGCAAACAACATCTGAAACCTTGAGTTTAACGAGATCACAACCTCGTAGTTTGCTATCAAGTCCAAGGTTGAACAGTGCTAGATCACGAGTCCGTCCTTCAAGCTCTAAGCGAATCCGGATACCCCATATATGTGATATCTGAAGAGGCTTTTTCTGACCGATAATACGATTTTTGTTCCAAGGTGTATGGATTATAATTGCCATGATTTGTCTCCTGTTTAATAGGAAACTTAAGTATGGCTGGCAGATTGACAGGCGCACTTAGACAAATAGCGGACATTCAACGTTGTGATTCTCTATTTCTGCCATTGGTCATAAGCGGACGTAATTAACTGTTACGTTTAAGGCCACCAATGTTCCTTAAGCCTACAATCGAAAGACTGAAGGTACATAGCAAACTTTAAGCCTTCTATATAAACCTGTGTAACTAGGGGGTTATTGAGTTTGATGAGCAATCCAGTTGGCGACATCCTCTTTAACCATGCTCATTGGTCGGGCGCCGGGTAATAAGATGACATCATGAAATGCCTTTATATCATAATTAGGTCCTAACCTTGCTCTGGCTTCTCTTTCCAGTTCCACGAACGTTATCATCCCCATTTTGTAACCTAATGCCTGACCGGGTAAAGCCATGTAACGTTCTATTTCACTTTCCACGTCGGAGAGCGGACTGCCCGTAACGCTATGAAAATAATCAATCGCCTGTTCACGAGTCCATTTTTTATAATGTAAACCGGTATCCACCACTAATCGCGCGGCGCGGTAAAGTTCAGCCTGTAAGCGCCCAAGATTGCCTAAGTCATCGTCTTTGTACATGCCTAAATGTTCGCTAGCGGTGTATTCGGCGTAAAGTCCCCAACCTTCAGAATAAGCGTTATAGGGCGAATTTTGCCTGAGTAAACCAACCTCCTGATTCATATTCAACGCTATTTGAAAATGGTGACCAGGTACGGCTTCATGAAAGGTGAGTGTTTTGAGCCGAAACTTTGGCACAGATTCCATAGCACGTAAGTTAATCCAAAAAATACCCGGACGATTTCCGTCAAGAGACGGCGATGTATAATAGCCGGCCGAAGAGGATGCTTCTGAAACTTCCGGGATCCGACGCACTTCAACAGATTGTTCTGGAATGGTTCCATAAATAGCTGGGGATTTGCTCATAACTTCATCGATTAATGTGTTCACATATTCAAGCAAAGCTGCTCGCCCTAAATCAGTATTGGGATAAACCTGACCGGGAAATTCGAGCAGTTTAAGCATTCGCTCTCCTACGGTGCCCTGAATCAATCCGATACCATTTAAGAGTGGTTCCATTAGAGCGGTAATTCTATTTACTTCTTCTAATCCCAGTTTATGAATTTGCTCCGGGGATAATTCCGTGTCGCCGAGGAATTCAACTTCATACAGATAAGCAAGGTCACCAGCTCGCTGTGACCATAGCCCGTCATCATCCCGGGCTAATGGTTCGCTGTTTACTACAGCTTGTCTTGCTCGTTGATAAGCTGGGTAAACAACGGTTTCCACAAGATCTGCAGCTCTGGTTAACGCGCGCTGTTTAATCTCTTCATCCATGTTATCGATTAATGCGATACGCTCAGCAAAGGTAGTAACCAGTTCGTGCTCATTGGCCGGCAAAGCCAAAAACTTGTCAAAAAACAAAAGCGTTTTAGGATGGAGCTTTTTAGGCAGAATGACACCTTGTTCAATGTCAAACTGATATTTGGCGATAATGCTATCGACAAATTCATCAACGGCGTTCAATCTTTGTAAATACGCATGAACCTCACTTTCATTAGTTACCGGCTGTTGATACTGCATTGCCGTCGGTAGCCAGTTAAGCGGTGTGTATTGGGGATTAATAATATAGGGAGGCTGTCCGCCCCAGTAATGAATAAAACCACCTGTAAAGTCAGGACTACCTGCATACATGCTAAACATGTTATGAAGGATACTGGCATTTTGCCGCTCAGGGTCGGTTAAATCGTCTGCTTTCAAGAGGGTTTTAAACGTTTCACGGGCTTCATTCATGTTTTGCCGGAACAGTTTAAAAGCGCGGGGGCTGTAGTCGCCCAACCGGTTATCGTATTCGCCACCTGCCAGTTCTGGCGGTGGTTGAAGCATTGTCGAAAGCATTGGGTAGTTAGCCAGAAAGATAGCAGTGTAGTGCTGCTCAGCTTCTTTTAACAGCTTGCTGGAGGATGGTATCTCCGGATCACCTTTGGGGGAGGCTGATAACCGTAAGTTATCCTGTGTAATACAACCCGATAACACGCAGAACAACAACGCGAGTACTAGTAGTATAAGTCCCGAACGATACATAATCCCTCCCAGTGGTCCGTTAAATGAAATGAAACGGATGATATTCCACACTAGATGTGTGGGTAGCATTTGTAAAGTTACTTCGAGAGAGAAGCTGCTTTCTTATTACCTGTTACAGATATGAGCTTTTTGTGTCGATGCATAGTCAATATGTAATCGCTTCAAGACAACGATTTCCTAACGTAAAGATAGCGGTGCATCGCCAAATTGAACTCACAGCGCATAGCAGATGAATGCCTGTTATGAACGATGAGCCCTCCGTCACAACTGGCAAACGTCATGACTGCTATTCGCTCATTGCCGCCATTAGAATCTCAATGCTTCAACGACCGCTTCACGTACAGACTGTGTGAAAACTATTGATCACCTTTTGGTCTAAGTGTG
>NZ_CFHOXV010000062.1:0-4353 GCF_984505615.1 Alteromonas sp.
AAAGTAAACAAAAATACAACTTTAACAAGTTGCAGAAAAGACTGCGCAGACATGTTGGCAAAGCCATCGAAGACTTCAATATGATTGAAGACGGCGATAAGGTCATGGTGTGCTTATCCGGCGGAAAAGACAGCTATACCTTGCTGGATATCCTGCTATTTTTACGCAAAATTGCACCGGTCAATTTTGATATCGTCGCGGTTAACCTCGATCAGAAGCAGCCGGGTTTTCCGGAACATGTGTTGCCTGAATACCTGGATTCACTGGGTATTGACTACAAAATTGTGGAAGAAGATACCTATTCCATCGTTAAAGATAAAATCCCTGAAGGGAAAACCACCTGTTCACTGTGTTCCAGATTAAGACGCGGGATCCTCTACCGTACAGCAAAGGAACTCGGCGCAACAAAAATAGCCCTCGGTCATCATCGTGATGATATGCTGGAAACATTGTTTCTGAACATGTTCCATGGCGGAAAACTAAAAGCTATGCCGCCCAAACTGGTAAGTGACAACGGTGAACACATTGTTATTCGCCCGCTGGCTTATTGCAGTGAGAAAGACATTCAGAAATACGCTGACGCCACTGAGTTCCCGATCATCCCCTGTAATCTTTGCGGTTCTCAGGAGAATCTGCAGAGGCAGAATATTAAAATGATGCTGCAGGACTGGAATAAGCGTTTTCCGGGTCGCATTGAGTCTATGTTCCGTGCAATTCAGAACGTTGCCCCATCACACCTCGCTGATGGCAATTTGTATGATTTTAAAGGGATCAAGGCCACAGGCGCACCGGTAGAAGACGGTGATACAGCCTTCGACAAGCCGGATTTTACCAGTGCGGTCAGTGATGATGCACAATCCCCTGTTCAAATTGTTAATCTGACGGAATAAACCATGAAAATCGGACTCGCACTCGGTGCCGGCGCAGCAAGGGGCTGGACTCATATTGGCATCATTGAAGCACTTGAACGTCTGGGCGTTAAGATAGATGTTGTTGCGGGTTGTTCGATTGGTGCTTACGTGGGCGCTGCCTATGCAAGTGGTAAGCTTGAGCCCCTCAAAGAGTGGGCTTGCTCGTTAACAGAATGGCAAATCCTGTCTTTAATGGGTGTTGGCATCCGCAAAGGTGGCATTGCCAGCGGACAAAAAGTATTTACCAAACTGGCTGAAGAATTTTGCGCCCCGTCTTTTGAAGAGATGAATAAACCCTTTGCTGTGGTTGCCACGGATTTATACTCCGGCCGCGAAGTCATGTTCAACCAGGGGCCCGTTGATAATTGTATTCAGGCATCCTGCGCAATTCCTGCCCTGTTCAGTCCGGTTGAATATAACGGCCGGTGGCTGGTAGACGGTGCCGTCGTCAATCCTGTACCTGTGAACCTTTGCCGTCAACTGGGCGCAGATTTTGTGATTGCGGTGAACCTCAACGCTGATTTCAAGCCTCAGCGCCTGGAAAGACCAGCTGCTGAACATGAGAAAATTCAGAAAAAAACCGACGACTTTTTCTCTAAAGGCTCAAACATTGTCAGGCAGTGGTTTTCACCGGAATCCAAGTCTGATAAACCGGAACCGCCCGGGATCCTGAGTGTCATGAGCAGTTCTCTGGAAATACTGCAAGCCCGCGTGACCCGCTCCAGACTGGCCGGAGATCCGCCTGACGTACTGATAGAACCTCATCTGTCAGATGTAGGACTGATGGAATTTCACCGTGCAGGTGAATTATGTCTGGAAGGGGAAAAAACAGTTAACCGGCTGGCCGAGGAAATTAAATATCAGTTGGTCATTGAAGATAATATCGAAGAAAACACAACAATCGGCACCGCTTCATAGGAAGCGGCTTCTTTACTTTTTCTGCTTACCGGCTCAGCGCACGGCTTTTGCTGTAATCCGCATTGGCACATCCGGCAAAGTCAGTCCTTTACTTTGTTCTATCCAGTCAGCAGGTAATGTCACGATGCCCATATTGATTGAAGGCGCATCTTTAAGAGGCATGCTGATGTTATCATCGGCAAACTGAATATTCAGGCCGTCGACGGTAGGCATCATGAATGACAGAAAACTGCCCATAGCATTGAAGAATGACTTGTATTGCTCGAGCAGAAATACCAGTTCTTCTTTCGTGTAGGTTTTAGAAAGATAAGCCGGCTTCGTCTCGAGCTGAACAGACATATCACACAGGTTCGCCGCTTCCGCCAAATCAATTTCAACCACTGCTTCTGCCATTTTCAGGATCTTGTCATCAGGGACGGTGAAGCGGTTTTCCGGCGAAACAGTGAGTGGCATCACCTGTTTTTCTGTGATGATTTTCGCATCGTTAATACCACACAGATACCCTTCCCCCACACGCACAAAACCAAATGCAAACTGCAGAGCTTGAGTATCTTCACCATCGAGCTTTTTAACATGACTATAGAAACGGCTGTACTCCACCTGAATGGTTTCAGCCGACACCTGAAACATGTTCAGACAAAGAAAGCTTGCTGCCAGTAAAGCCTTTTTCACTACATATAATCCTTGTTATAACGGATCATCGCCTGTAATTCCTCAACATAAGCGACCCCGCGTTCTGAATAATTCATCAGTCCTTCAGCCAGCGCAACGCCGGTAACAGGAAGCTGATTGCTGCGCAGTGTATTTCGAATATCGCGCAGTTCCTTGTAGGCATAGTGGCGGTTGATGTTTCGCATATAGGTATAAGTGGCCTTCGACAGGTTCGGGAATCTGGCCACTTCATGATCGAGTCCGTCACTCCGCCGTGACGGCACAAAACCGCATCCTTTTCTGAAACACCACAGTCCGAAGAAATTATATCCTTCAGTAGCAAAGCGGCTGGTTCCCCATGCAGATTCATTTGCTGCCTGAGCAAGAACCAGAGATACAGGCAGAATATCTACCCGGCGCATCAGTACCTGAAGTTGATCTGTTAATTCAGCACTCTCATCAACTTTGTACTCATTGACCAGCCATGCTATACGGTTGGTGTCGTCTTCACTTAACGTTTCACCTAACGATAACTGTCGCTGCAATGTTTGAATATAATGTCGCAAAGATAAAAGATATTCGTTTTGCTTCTCGACTTCAGGCTTCAGATACGAGAAGAATGCTTCCTTTTTTTCCTGCACATTTTCAATTTCTTTGAAGTCCGGTACCGGCTTTCTTGCCTGTTCTGTCACCGGAATGTCCAGAATATCCGGCTCCCGTGAGGACATGATCCAGGCATTGATAACAATTACCAGTAATACGGCAACTGTGATCAGTACAATTTTCATGGTTTCTCTTTTATGCATCGAACGTCGACTCCTGTCCCGCTGATTCGTTAACCTGATGATTTTCCGCATTATCAAACAGTGTGGTATACAGCATACCAGTCACCACAAAATATAGCGGCATAATCACTAAAAAGGCTAACCCGAATGTAAAAATGCTTAACAGGAACAGTACGAGAAAAATAACAAAAAGAACAATAAACGATAGTATAAATTGATTCACTGCTTTGCAGGATGTGATGATGGCCTGCAATACCCCCAGCTTCTTATCTGCAATCAGAGGTAAGGTAAATGTAGTGGCTACGAAGAGGTACAAACCGGGCAGGATAAGCACTGTCAGTCCTATTTGTACCAGAATTGTGACCAGCAGCTGTGCCAGAGCCAGCGGCAAAACCCAGGATAAATAACGAAAAACATCACTGGTTTTAATTCTGTTACCCCTGGCGATATTTACTCCCATCAGTGACAACCCGGCTGACAACGGCGCAACAATCAGAATCATCGCGATATCAAGAATACCCTGTTGTTCAGCGGGCATTGCAGTAAGTTGTTCTATGGGATAAATGCCGGAGATCACCATGGCAAACGCAAAAACGACCAGTATGATAAGCGCGCACGCCTGAAAAATCGGCCAGAAGTTACTTTTCAGCAGGTTTACTGATGTGGAGGCCAGCTTTCTGAAATCAAATAACCCTTTGCCGTTCAGCAGGTTAAAACGGTCATTGTACAAGGCTTTTTTGTTGTCAGGTTGCATATCAGGCACTCAGATACTTCTTTAATTCAATAAGTTGTGGCGATTATACCCCAATGGGCCAGATTGCCTACTACGCTAAGACTAACTTCACAGCCAGCCCGATGAGTAAAACGCCCATGGCCCGGTCGAGCCAGTAGCCTTTTGACCGGATAGCACCTGCAACACGACTGGTGCTGAGCAAATAGGAAAGCAGACAAAACCACGCCCCCGTCGCGAAAGACAGGTAAAGCCCGTATATTAACCGGATATCTGATGGCGTTTGTGAGTCAATGATGACAGTGAACAGTGACAGGAAAAATAAAGTGGCCTTAGGGTTAAGGCCATTGGTAAGAAA
>NZ_CFHOXV010000062.1:4453-15414 GCF_984505615.1 Alteromonas sp.
TGTTTAGCGGCGATTTCAGCACCTGCTTCATTGTTTGTCTGTGCAGGGCCGCTTCTTAGCGCTCCGGAAGCGAGATATAACAGGTAGGCTGCGGCAATATAGGTAAACGCGGTATACAGCCAGGGGGTGGTTTTCAGAAGTACGCTAATTCCGACGAGTGAGTAAGCCACATGAACCAGAATTGCCATGCCAATCCCCACACTGGTAAACATGGCTGTCCTGCGACCATAAGCAACACTGTTACGCACAACTACAGCAAAATCAGGCCCCGGGCTGGCTACTGCCAGCAGGTGTACCAGAGCGATAGTAATAAATTCATCGAAATACGGCGACATTTACAACGTGGCGGTCAGTGATAACTCTTCAAGCAGACTGTCGACAAAGTTAGGAACAACTTTAGACGCCGGGCCGTGGTAAGACTCATCGAACATGTCACAGCGATCACTGGGTTGAAGATTCAGCTCCACAGTTCTGGCTCCGCTGTCCTTCGCAACCTGCACAAAGCCGGCTGCCGGATAAACCTGACCTGATGTCCCCACTGAGATAAACAAATCCGCTTTAGTCAAAGCCAGGATTATATCGTCCATTTGCAGCGGCATCTCGCCAAACCATACAATGTCAGGACGAAGGCCTGCAGCAGGTGTGCAACACGGGCAAGGAGTTTGATCATCAAAAGACTCATCCCAGGAGTGAGACTTGCCGGAACCTGTACAACGGGCTGAGAGTAACTTTCCGTGCATGTGAATCATGCGCTGACTGCCGGCACGCTCGTGAAGGTCGTCCACGTTCTGGGTTACGAGCAGAAAGTCTTTTCCAAGCTGCTTTTCAAGTCTGGCCAGTGCACTGTGTGCCGCATTGGGTAACACACCGGGTTCCTGCAGTTGTGCCCGCCGTGCATTATAAAAGCGGTAAACCAGTTCAGGATTTGCGGCAAATGCCTCAGGTGTCGCAACATCCTCAACTTTATGGTTTTCCCATAAGCCATTGCTGTCGCGGAATGTCTTCAAACCGGATTCCGCTGAAATACCTGCCCCGGTTAACACGACGACACGTGGTTTATTGCTCATCATTTAACCTCCACAGGAAAGTGTGAATTTGCTCCCCACTCTGCCCATGCGCCATCATAAACGGATACATCAGTGGCACCACATAACAGAGCGGCCATGCCGGTAATACATGCTGTAACTCCGGAGCCACAACTGCAGATGATTGGTTTATCAAGGTCGATCCCTTTGTCTGCAAAAATCTGTCTGAGTGCTTCCGGTGATTTAAAACGTCCGTTGTCTAATACACATTGAAAAGGCAAATTAAACGCGCCGGGCATGTGACCCCGACGTAATCCTTGTCTGGGTTCTTCTACTTCGCCATAAAAGCGGGCTTCGCTTCTGGCGTCGATAATCTGGATATCTTGTGAAAGTGCGTTGCTGACTTCTTCAGCATTAACAAACCATTTGCGGGAAGGCGAAGAAGGATTGTAAAGTGCATTCCCGCTGTGCGGAGCCGCTCCGGAATCAGGATAGCCCGCTGATTGCCAGGCTGGCCAGCCGCCGTCTAATACTGCTACTTTATCATGGCCGGCTGCTTTTAGCATCCACCAAAGCCTTGGTGCCGTAAACATGCCACGATTATCATAAATCACAACATCACTATTTTCGGTAATGCCTAAGCTTCCCAGTAATACAGCCAGCGCATCAGGAGAGAGATTTGTATGCGGCAAATCTCCTGAGTGGTCACTGCCTTCTTCATCAAGGTTAATATCAAGGGCGCCGGGTATAATTTGTGAACCGGTAATATCAGCAGTACCGTTTACAGGATCCGACATAATGGCACGGAGTACGCAAATGGCATTTTCATCAAGAGTTTGCCGAAGTGTACCGGCTGAGATTAAGAATCGATTCATTACGTCCCTGCTTAGAACGGCTGTAAATAAAACTGCACGATTCAATCACTATACGAAGATTCATCCTAAAAATACAGCCAATTATCGTCACAAATTTGAAAATTTACGGATTTAAACTAACGAGGATTGCTAAGAATATGAAGTCATTAAGAAATGGTGCCCGGGGCCAGCACTGTTTAAATGTCTAATCCTATCTATAACAATCCACAGAAAGCCTATAACGTAAGGCTTTACACCTAACCCACTTGTCTAAATACATCTACTACACTACAATTCTATCCGATATTTTATGGCAGGTATATTGGTAGGTAAAATAAAATGCCAAAGAAAGCAGCAGAACTGAATGATAAGGAAGTCCGAGCTATAGTGAATGGCGGACAAAAAGGCATATTTCCAGTAGGAAGAATTGCGGGGTTAAGCATTCAGGTAACGCCACCAGATGCGGCGAGCTGGATACTTCGAACCGTCATTGATGGTAAACGTAAATGGATCGGACTCGGGAGCTATCCAGAAGTCACTCTTTCACAGGCCAGAGAAGAAGCTGGGGAGCTAAAGCGCAGAATAAAGCGTGACGGTTACGATCCTATTGAAGAACGCCAACAGAGACGTTCTGAAGCTAAAAAGGAACAGTTGAAGACCTATACATTTAAAAAATTAGCTCTCGAATATGTCGAAAAGCGATCCCAGGAATTCAAAACAGAACAGCAAGTTCGAAAACTCACAAATATGTTAGACAACTATGCGTATCCTATCATCGGAGATATGCGTATTACTGACATTGACCTCAACGGAATTAAATCAGTTTTAGATCCTATTTGGGTTACCAAAACTGAAACGGCAAATAGACTACGTATTTACATCGGCCATGTCTTTGATATGGCAATTGCCAGAGGTATCTATAACGAATTAAACCCTGCACGATGGGACGGAGGCTTAAAAACTTTACTCCCTGCCCCTCAGAAAGTTAGCAAAACTCAACATCATAAAGCGTTAGACGTCGAGATCATGCCTGAATTTTGGACGAAACTAAAACAGCAGGAATGGCTAGGAGCCAAGGTATTACAATTCGGAATACTTACCGCCACCCGATCAGCGGAAATGCGCGGGGCTTTGTGGTCTGAAATTAACTTGGAGGAAAAGATCTGGCATATACCGGCTAAACGAATGAAAGGTGAGAACCCTAAAGATCACAACATTCCGCTTAGTTCTGCAGCAATCGATCTGTTACTAGCCTTGCCGAGAGAATCCGACTTGATATTTCCAAGTGCGAAAGGAACAGCTTTAACCGACGCGACGGTATCAAAAGTGCCAAAGCGTATTGGTTATGACGTAACTGCTCATGGTTTCAGAAGTACTTTCAAGGACTGGGCACGTCAGTATGTCAAATTCGACCACCAGCCATACGATGACGATTTAACCGAGTTAGCTCTAGCCCACGTTAATAATGACAGCACACGAGCGGCTTATGCTCGAAACGCACTATTAGAGGAGCGGCGGCCGCTTATGGAGGAATGGGCTCAATACTGCCGGAAACGTTTTAATAATGTGGTCGAAATTAGGGAGGCGAAATAATGGAACAACTTAAATACGATACTTTTGAAGAGAATTTAGGAATAGAACACCCCTTCGATCTTGAACTAAGAGATTGGGCTCAATCACTTTTAGAAGGTTATATCAATCACCAACATTTTTATGCCGCAAAAGGTTTGTACTTGTCACCAAATGATAAACGGTATCTAGACTTGTATGGTGAAGCTTTACTGGCTGAAAAGGTGTTGCAAAGAGGTGATATTCACGAAACAGCGTTGGCATTTTTGAAACTCGGTCAAGCTATTGAGAGAGCGAAGTCTCCTGGGGAATTAAAAGAACTAGAGAATGAAATAGAGCACAGCAAACGAGCCATAGAGTTAAATAAATTGAGGCTGGCGGAT
Organism: Alteromonas sp.; assembly: GCF_984505615.1. Taxonomy (NCBI): domain Bacteria; kingdom Pseudomonadati; phylum Pseudomonadota; class Gammaproteobacteria; order Alteromonadales; family Alteromonadaceae; genus Alteromonas; species Alteromonas sp. Next base: position 8,285 of record NZ_CFHOXV010000062.1, read on the forward strand.
TATAATCGCCAACTCCCTTTAATAGAGAAGAAATGCAGAATTAGTCTTTTAAAAAGTCACGTTCAGAAAGCAGCTAAAATGATATGGGAACAAGACACCAAGGAAGAGAAACGTCTAGCTGATGTTTGTAGAGAAATATACCCTCACATTCGGGATTATTGTGAGAGGGAAGACGTATCGAGCTTATTGCCGGGCTATAAGCAAAATAATCCAGACAAATTAAAGCCTTGGTTACAAGAAATAGCCCCAGATTACTCTAGAGTAGCAGGACGGCCAAAAAAATAATTACGTAACTCGTACGGAATTTATATTTTACGTACGGCAAGGGAATTTTCAGCAACAAAAGTATGTGAATAATAGGTTGTGTCTTAATTAACTTAAATAGGCACAACACAATGCAAACATATCTATCAGTAAAATCTGTAGCCCATCGCTACGACATAGCAATATCAACAGTTTGGCTTCGCTTGAAGCAAGGCAAGCTCCCCTCTCCAGTGAAACTCCACGGCACCTCGACAAGATGGCTATTGAATGACTTAGAGCGCTGGGAAAAACAGCAGAGCACGGAGGTTTAATTATGGAGCAGCAGAGGAACTTAGAGGAGCTACTTTCCTTATACACCTACTTCGACACAGCTCAGGCGATTGGAGTCCTAGAGCATCATGCGTACGCTTTAGCATCGTTCATGGAACTCATGTGCGATTACGAAACAATGGCGGATCTTAAGACTATAAATGAAGAACGCCTAGCTAAAGTGACCCATTGGAGTATCGTTGTTAAAGACCTGCTAAAAGCGAACTTTATTACGGTAATCCCTCGTGGGAAAAGGGGGCACTAATGAGCTCTCCTCCTCAATTAGAACAATGTTTGATAAACTGCGACCTTCAAGTTTTCCCCTGTTGGATTAGATTCGACGACGCAAAACAGAAATACCTGAAAGGCCCAGCGATACCCAAAGGCGCAAACTGGCAAACAGTCAACCCGAACGACCCCCGCCTCGATTGGTCAAGCGGTACCATCGGCGTAATGGTACCCCCGGGCCTTGTGGTCCTCGACTTGGATACACAAAAAGGCGTAACCCGAGCGGACGTCGAGGCGTTCCTCGGATGCCGTCTCAATTGGGATGCGGCCCTTATTCAGAATACCCCGTCCGGCGGCGCCCATTACGTGTTTAGAACCCACCGGCCGATAAAGCAACGGTCTGACTGGATCGCTGGGTTCGATACCCGTACGGCCGGACAGGGCTTTATTTGCTCCGGGAATCTCTACTCCCCTGCGGGTAATTGCGGCCCCTATGCACTCACTATGCCGCATATACTCCCGGAGTTACCTAACTGTCCGACCATAGAAGTCGTTAAAGTCGAACGGGTCGAGACGACGATGCCGACGGCGGAAACACGAGACGAGGATACGCTTATCGCGGCGCTACACTACGTCGACCCGACGACCCGTGATACATGGCTAAAAGTCGGAATGGCTCTCAGGAATCATTATCACGATAGCCCAGAGGCTGGATTCGCATTATTTGATGCATGGTCTCGGGGCGAGTATTGGCCGGATGGCTGCCCTCCGTCATACGAGCCGAAGTCGCAAGAACAGCAATGGGCTTCTTTTAAGGCCGAAAAAGGCGGCCGCGAGGTAACTATTGGGTCGGTGTATCACATAGCGGTCAATGGGGGTTGGACATCACCCCGACGTATCGACACGGCTGCAGCATTTAGAAGCACTGTGACCGGTCTGAATGCTGAATTACGCCCTTTTAAATGGGGGCCAATGGACCCCATTCTATTTCCTCACATTAGATCAAACAAAACCGGAAGCAACATCAAGGTACTAGCGACGATTGAAAATATTGAGGCACTGCTTCAGCATTATGGAATACAAGTATTCTATGACGTAATTAAGAAGAAACATTCGATTAATGTTCCTGGACAATCTGGCTCGCCGGATAATGCCGATAATACAGCTCTCACTCAATGTATTAGTCTGGCAAAGCTAAATGATATTCCATCAGAACAAGTAACATCGTACATCTTTGCAATCGCAGATCAAAACTTGCATAACCCGGTAGCCGACTGGATTCTATCAACTCCTTGGGACGGAAAAGATCGCTTAAGTACTCTATACGACACTTTAGAAGTAAAAGCAGATTACCCTAGAGAATTGAGAGACATAATGATTAAACGCTGGCTTATAAGTGCTGTAGCTGCAGCTCTAGAACCTGCAAACTTCAAAGCCCGTGGGGTGCTAACACTTCAAGGAGCGCAATCAATTGGTAAAACTTCATGGTTAGAAAGTCTTGTACCCGACCCACTTCTACGCAAAAAGCTGGTAAAAACAGACCACTTACTCGACCCCTCAAATAAAGATAGCGTGATCGGCGCTGTCACACACTGGCTAGTAGAATTAGGTGAACTTGATTCAACATTTAGAAAGGACATATCTAGGCTTAAAGGTTTCATAACAGGCAGCATGGATAAAGTCAGACGACCTTACGACAGAGTAGAAGCTGAGTATCAGCGACGAACCGTGTTTTTTGCGTCAGTCAATGATGATAATTTTCTTGTCGATGATACCGGCAATACCCGCTTTTGGACGGTAGCAGTTGAAAGCGTTAATTATCATCATTCAATTGATATGCAACAAGTTTGGGCTCAGGTACGTACCCTTTACGAAAGTAAAGAACAGTGGTGGCTTACTAATGATGAAGAGAGTCAATTGGAACGCCTTAACAAGCGCCACAAAGTGATTACAACAGTCAGCAGCCTAATTAAAGACAGATTAGATTTAGAATGTAGCGATGCACGTTTATGGTCAAAGAAGTCAGCTACAGAGGTGTTATTTGATATCGGTATTACAACCCCTACTAACCAACAATCTAAAGAAGCCGGGGCGGCACTCCGTGAAATAATAGGGGAACCGGCCGGGAACAGTAAAGGACGTAAAACTTGGCTCGTCCCACCTCTAACAACCAGTCGCGCATTCGCTTCTACAATGTAGGTCACAGGTAGGGCAACATTGTAAAAGTCTGACTGCCCTACCCAATCCCCTAACTCTCTAAAGCCAGAGAAATAAAAGCGTGGAGACAGATAGGTTATGCAAGGTAGGTCAATAGGTCCTAAAAGGGGGAAAAGGGTTTAGTATTGAGTATATATTCGGGGAGCCAGTAAGAAAACTGCCCTGCATCTCCTACCTGCCCTACCCAGATATCGGATTTTGCGGGGAAAGATTTTTAAGAATATCCGTACCCTACCCCCTTAAATTCGGCCCCAAACAGAAAGAATTGAGCCCACATCAGGCTCCGCAACTACTTTATATTAAGGGCATGTACGGATATGGATAACTTTACCTGCCATCCTACCTATCAATAACGGAGTGGTTACCTTATATTTAGCCTATAGATAGAACCTAGATATAAGGTAGTTATGACAAAGCAAATCGAGCCTCCAATCCGCTATACGAAAGACTGGCTGCAAAGTCTGGACCAGCGAACCAGTATCGCGCAGGATTTACGTAACAGGCATTCCGCGCTTTGTGACGATCTGGGTGGTTACTCTCATCTCTCCTACCAGCAACGAGCGTTAATCGACCGGGCAATTTTTCTTGAATACCACCTACAACAAGAGGAACTTAAATTAGCCCAAGGTCAAGACTTTGATTCGGGCAAATGGACTCAGGCCTGCAATAGCTTAAGCGGCCTATTCTCTAAGTTAGGGCTTGAACGCAACCGCCGTGAGGTATCACTTAACCAATATATTAAGGCCAGCCAATGAACATAGTCGAAACTATGGCCGACCCCCGGCTTTTCGGTGATTTGTTCGCGGCTAATTGTTGGGACAACTGGCGAGTCTTGTTAAAAGCGTTCTACGCACTGCCCCTAGACGATAGAGACAGAGATGCCTATACAGAGTTAACTAACAGGCAAATTGTCCCGCCCTCTCCATTTAACGAATTGTACATGGTTATCGGACGCCGTGGCGGTAAGAGTCAGGTAGCCGCACTTATTGCTGTATATGAAGCATTCTTTAACGAATACGCCGATCAGCTAAGCCCAGGTGAAGTAGCCACCATTATGGTTATTGCAGCAGACCGTAAGCAGGCCCGCTCAGTCTTTCGGTACATTACTGGGCTGATTAAAGACTGCCCTATGCTTAAATCAATGGTGATAAGAGAGAGTTCAGAATCAATCGAACTAACTAACCGTGCAGTTATAGAGATCACCACAGCTAGCCACCGCAGAACTCGCGGTTATACGTGCTCTTGTGTTATCGCAGACGAAATAGCCTTTTGGATGACCTCGGAAGACAGTGCCAACCCTGATAAGGAGATCGTCAACGCGCTTCGTCCAAGCCTAGCCACTTTAAACGGTAAGCTGGTAGCTCTATCGTCTCCATACGCGCGTAAAGGTGTGTTGTGGGAAGCTTACAGAAACTATTACGGCAATGACCAAAGCGTTCGAGTGTTAGTAGCTCAAGCTCCAACCCAACTAATGAACCCGCTTCTCGATAAGTCGGTTATTGATCAGGCTTACTTAGAAGATGAAGCCTGCGCGAAGGCCGAATATGGCGCTCAGTTTAGAACAGACGTTGAAAGTTTCATTTCTCGCGAAGCAGTCGAAGCTGTAACTATTCCGGGCCGGATTGAATTGCCACCAGCACACCAAAATTTCTACATAGGTTTTGTCGATGCTGCTGGTGGAAGTGGTCGTGACTCTATGACATGCGCCATAGCCCACAGGGATAATAAAGACGGTTCAATCATCGTTGATGCAGTAAGAGCCGTTAAACCCCCCTTTAGCCCTGAGCAAGTTACCAAGGAATTTAGCCAACTGTTCGATTCCTACAGAGTACGTACTATTACCGGTGATCGCTGGGGTGGCGACTGGGTTCGCGAGCAGTTCAGAAAGATTGGAATTGACTACAGTCCTTGCGAACTTGATAAATCGCAGATCTACGCTGAGTTTTTACCGTTAGTTAACTCCCAACGCATTGAGCTTCCCGATATAAAACAGCTTACATATGAGCTATGCAACCTAGAACGAAAGAATAGTGTTAAGCCACGAATTGACCACCCCCCCGGCCAACATGACGACCTTATCAATAGCGTTGCTGGTGCTGCAGTATTCGCTGTCCGGAAACGAAATTTTGTAGCCGGTCCTCCTGTTCGTTCATTTAATTATATGAGGAAATAAAAATGAATTACCAAACCAACAAAAGCCATGCAGATACACGCAAACCTTTACCAGAACTGGATATGGCAGTTCACCTGAAAAGCGATGCGTGGAGAAAGAGCATTTTAGATTTAGCGGGGCCGGACAATGCCACCAATAGCCAACTATTAGCGGCATTGGATTTACAAGCATCAGTGGTAAGCGACATTAAGAAAGTTGTTAATATGCGGAATCATCAGTCTTCTGACATTACTCAGGGCATGCACTTAAAACAAGTTGCGTCATCTTACGATAGGCTGTTGAGCAGTTATGACGTTCGAGCAAAGGACGCTACTGCAAACCTTAAGAAATTAAAGGTGAACATTCATAAAGATTTTGAGAGCCAGTTAGGTTTTTCCTCTCAACAAAACGAGGAAATAAGGTCCTTATTTAGATCGCAATCAAAAGAGCAGCAACTCCGCGATGTTCAAACCGCAATAGAGAGCGGTGACGGTACTTTTTTAAACGCTATCCTGAATAGCACCCCTTATGCGGTTGGTCTTACTGCTCAGCAACAAGCGGTCTATAGAGCACAAGCAATGAAACGTCACGCTCCTGGGCTCGTAAACATGCAAGCTGCTATTGATAAGACACTTGATCTGCTGACTAATGTTACAGCGGGTCTTGTAGAGTCAGGTGATTCAATCACAGCTCGTTCAATAAGGCAGGAATATCAGCGACAGGAAGAAATTGCAAGACAGGCGGCTGCCGGTGCTAACTTTTAGTTGAACAGATGGTCCATAACTTATGGCAGAAAAAACCAACACATAGCGTCTACAGTATCAGCTATTCGCGGGGGAGCAAAATATTGCCCCCGCGAATATGCGAGCAACTACAATTGGTTGTTAGTTATTTATTCAAAAGAATCAGGGATGGTCGGCACTGATATAACCTTTCCGTCTCTAATGACAAAAGATACCGATTTTGCTGCACCTGTCATGCCGTTAGCGTGGCTCCATACCCAAATTTGATCTTGCCCACGAGTCGTAACCATGTAGGGTTTTCCCAGCAGAGTTGTCAGCTCACCTTGAGACATACCAATTTGTACTTTTCTTGCGTTTTCAAATTGAAATGGTGAACCCGCACAAGCCGTAATTGACAGGGCAAGAAAAATGATTAAAAAAGCTTTCATTTAAAATTCCTTTTAAATATTCAACTCCTCAACGTGAGCGATTGAGCAACCCGGAAACGTTGAGAGCGACTTTAATGAACTTGTTAAACATCTAATCCGGTATAGCTATCTTCGAAGCCAACTACTCTTACTGACCCATCTTCTGAAACAAAGATCCAATTCAATTTTATCAAGTGGCGAACCCAAACAGAAACTTGTTCACATTGCTTTAAATACTGAGGAAGATTGGGAAGTGCAATTGCATATATCCACTCTGGACTTTCCATTCTCTGTATTATTTGCCCCAAACAGGTTCTAAAATCTAACCCCATCTGTGAGGTCTTTCCTTTGGCTTCAATTAACCAAACCTCGCGGCTTTCACTATGAATACACTTCAAGTCAGCGAAACCCGGGTCCAAAAGGTCAAAACCTCTAGAATGAAAATATTTTTCAATTCTTTCTTGGATAAACGACTCATTAGGGAATTCATGCTTCCTTTTGAATCCTGGCTTAACTGCCACGTCTGTATCCTTTTAATTGCTTTACAATTTAATAGATATCAAGGCGGCATAGTCAACTACACCACTGTGAACAACACCTTTTTATCCTAAGTTACACTTTATTCACTCAAAATCAATATGACTGATAACTACAAGTCTTCGGGAATAAGCTAAATAAATAGAAAGAAATTAATGGCTGGTTTATTGGCAGGTTTGTTATTGAATCGGCCTGCAGGCCTTTAAAATTAGGGAAGTTGGTGCCCGGGGCCGGACTTGAACCGGCACGCTGTTACCAGCGAGGGATTTTAAA
>NZ_CFHOXV010000063.1:0-5798 GCF_984505615.1 Alteromonas sp.
ATTCGATTGGTTTTTGATCACTTGGTGTCAAGATTGAGTGTCCGCTAATGGCACATATGCGACTGTCAGATTTGACAGACGAATCCAAAGGAGGACTCAAATAAAGTTGAAGTATATTTTTCACCCGCACGCTCAGAAATTGTCATCAGTCTGCGCTGCTTTTAAGCAAATTTTTTCCCAAAAGTTCATATATAGCTGAACTTTAGCAGAATTCTTATTTAAACGTCCCCGTCAAACCCGCATGAATAGTGGAGCTGAGAACTGCATTAAGTTCATTTCCACCAAATATCACATACGCCTTTGTAGTTAGCAGACTGTCACTCTTCAACAGCTTTAACTGTCAAACCAAGGCTTCCTTCATACTGACGCAAAGCCTCCACGGCGCTGTCGGGTATGGCAATGGTGAGGGTTACAGCCTGCGAGTAAGTGCAATCTGTGACTTTACCTTTTACCGATTCAGTCCAGTGGCGGATAAATTGTTCCTGAGCAAAATCAGTGATCACGGTAAAGTCATTGAGTTTTACCTGAGTAATAACCGGCAGGGTTTCCATGGTCTGTTGTGCTGCGCCTGAGTAGGCGCGGACCAGTCCGCCGGCCCCCAGCTTGATACCGCCAAAATAGCGGGTAACAATCATCATGATGTTACCCACCGGTTTGTGCTGTAATACATTGAGTATAGGCTTTCCGGCCGTGCCGGAGGGTTCCCCGTCATCAGACATCGCCACGCTGAGTGGCTGCTCGGGATGGCCTAACAGATAAGCCCAGCAATGATGCCTGGCATCCGGATAGCGGGCTTTCACTTCATCAAGCATCAGCATGGCGTCTTCGCGGGTCTGGGCGAAGCCGGCGCAGGCATAAAACTTACTCTTCTTAATTTCCAGCAGGGTTTCGTAACGCTGCGCAGGAATGGAATAACTCATCTTAGTTAAAAGGGTTCTCAATACTGTTAGCGGGCTCAGTAAACCATGCAGGGCCTTCATCTGTCATGTAGAAATGGTCTTCAAGGCGAATACCGAACTCCCCGGGGACCACTATCATCGGCTCGTTACTGAAACACATTCCGGTAGCCAGTGGCTGCGGATTATCTTTCACCAGATAGGGCCATTCGTGTATGTCCATGCCGATACCGTGACCGGTGCGGTGGGGCAGGCCGGGCAACTGATAATCGGGGCCTAACCCGTAGCCCGCCAGGCACTCTCTGGCTGCGGCATCAACCTGTCCGCAAGGCGTACCGGGTTGTGCTGCGTTAAACGCGGCAATCTGCGCTTCTTTTTCTGCTTGCCACAAGCGGGCCTGTTTTTCTGTAGGCTCTCCAAAGCAGTAAGTACGGGTTATGTCAGACAGATAACCTTTCAGTTTGCAGCCCGTGTCAATGAGGACCAGATCGCCGGGTTTCAGTACCTGTGGATCTTTTACTCCATGAGGAAAAGAGGTAGCTTTACCGAACAGGACGATGCAGAAATACGAACCTGCCGGCGCGCCGGTTTTCTTGTGCGCTTCATGAATGAACTGTTCCACTTCGGTGGTGGTGATCCCTTCGTATAGAATACTGGCGGCGGCTTTGTGCACCTCCAGCGTCATATCCATGGCCCGCTGGATCAGCGCCAGTTCCGGTGCCGTTTTATGCATGCGGCACCCGGCTGTCACCAGACTGGCGTTAACCAGTTGCAACTCCGGCATGGCTTTTTGAAAACCGTCGGTAATAAAAAAGGCCGTTGATTCGTCAATACCCACTTTGTCGCCGGGCTTTACACCGGCTTCCTTCAGTAACTGCGCGAACAGGACGTAAGGACTTTCATGTTCCTGCCAGCCGGCAATGTCACCGGCGATGATCTGACGTTCAGACAGGGAAGCTATTTCGAAAAACGGTGCGATAAAAGTGACCGGACCTTCTGCTGGCAATAATGCGCCCACCAGTCTTTCACTGGCGTACCATTCAAGGCCGGTGAAATAAGTCATATTGGTGCCGGCATTCAGATAAAGCGCCGCAATACCCTGCGCTTTCATTAATGCCTGCGCTTTTTGGATCCTGGCTTCAAACTCTTCTTTGCCAATCGCCACAGTATCTTTTGTCATATCCTGAAGTGCGGACAAAGCTGCTTCTTTTGTTTTCCCGCCTATGCCGTTTTCTGTCATGTTACCTCCGGTAAATTCGCTTATTCTGCCGGTTATCTGTCCGGCTTCTTGTGGTTGCTATCATACGGATAAATAAGCAAAGGATCTCCTCGTCCGGCGGTAAATTCAGTCCGCCTGCCGATTTGCTGTTTATCCGCTCAATTTGCACAACCGGCGGCTAAATCTGGTAATCCGTTGTCCCGCCGTGTTAAAACTCAATACAACCGATTTCAGGTACATAACAATAAAAACAGGGAGAACATTTGTGACCACTTTTACACGCTCTGTCCGCATCCTCAGTTTATCCGTCTTTTTGGCCTTTCAGGGAAGTGCTGCTGTGTTTGCTGCTTCTGATACCCTTGCCACAGACACCGCAGACGGCAAGTTTGAAACCTTATACTCGCAGGAATGGCAGTGGCGTAAAAATTACTACAGTGTGGATGAAAACAGCGATACACACGCAGCGCCATCTGCTTTGCCGGATGTGAGTCAGGCCACACAAGAAAAGCGTCTGAGTCGCTGGCAATCTGTGCTGAGAGAGCTGAATACCATTGATACCGCCACATTGTCGGAAGAGAACCAGACGAATTATGCGGTGTACCGTAATCAGATTGAAAACCTCATTATGGATCAGGAATACCGTACCTGGGAGAAACCTCTGCTGGGCGATACCGCATTCTGGAGCGACCTGACATATCTGGCGCGGGAGACATTTCACAGCGAACAGGATTATGTGAATTACATCGCCTGGCTTAACGATATGCCACGGTATTTTGATCAACAGATTGTCAACATGAAAATGGGCCTCGCGCGGAAGTTTACCTTACCGGCGATTTCTCTGGCTGGCCGTGAACGCTCTGTGGAGTCGGTAGTCGACGCTGCTGGTGAAGATAACGTGTATTTTCAGCCGTTTACTAAATTCCCTGCAAAAATTCCAGCACCGCGACAACAGGCTTTGCGTGCACAGGCACAAAAAGCGATCAGCGAAGCGGTTATTCCTGCGCATAAAAAGCTGCTGTCCTTTTTAGTTGAAGACTACATTCCCGGGGCACAACCTTCGATTGCCGCTTACGATTTACCTGATGGCAAAGCTTATTACCGTGCTCAGGCAAAGAAATACACCACACTGGATCTAACCCCGGAAGAAATTCATCAGATTGGTCTGGATGAGGTGGCGAAAATACGTGACCGCATGCACGATGTCATGGCTGAGGTGAACTTTGACGGTGATTTGGCGGCATTCCTTCATTTCCTGCGTACCGATCCGCAGTTTTATGTCGATACGCCTCAGGCGCTGCTCGACAGAGCGGCCTGGACAGCCAAAGAATTTGATGCCGTAGCGTCTGACTTTTTCGGTCATCTGCCCCGTGCCCGTTTTGCTATTATTCCGGTGCCTGATGATATTGCACCGTTTTATACTGCCGGTCGCGGTGGCCCTGGCGTATATCTGGTTAACACCTACGATTTACCGTCACGCCCGCTTTATTCGCTGCCAGCCCTGACCTTGCATGAGTCAGCTCCGGGACACGCCTTCCAGATGCCGTTGTCACTGGAAAATGATGGGATCCCGGACTTCCGCCGGGAAAGCTACATTTCTGCTTATGGAGAAGGATGGGCGCTGTATACCGAGAAACTGGGCGAAGAGATGGGAATTTATCACACGCCCTATGAAATTTTCGGCATGTTGAGCTATCAGATGTGGCGTGCAGCACGGCTGGTAGTAGATACCGGTATTCATGCAAAAGGCTGGAGCCGTGAACAGGCGCAGCAGTTCATGAAAGACAACACGGCGCTGTCGGTCCATGAAATTACCACCGAAGTTGACCGTTATATTGCATGGCCGGGTCAGGCGTTGTCTTATTACCTGGGACAAATGGCGATGGAATCAAACCGTGCCCGTGCTGAATCTGCATTAGGTGAGAAGTTCGATATCCGCCATTTCCACGATACGGTTTTGCAACTGGGCTCAGTACCGTTGTCTGTGCTTGAGCAACGTATCGACCGGTTTATTGAAGAAGGCGGTGCGTCTCCTTATCGGTAATCGTTTTACTTCACGCTACCTGCCCTGATCATTAAGGGCAGGAAGTCCGTAGTTTTATTGCAAAATGTTCATTTTTTATCTTTTCCGATATAGCGTCTATGCTATATACATCATAGGGTATGAGTTGTTGCCCGGATTTAATTTTGTTATGCAGGGTTTGTTTTGGAATACACGGATTCAACTCACGAAAGGAATCAACTTGCCGGAAATATCCACGAATTACTGGTGAGTCTCAATGATGGCTTTACAGCTTTTTATGATAAAAATAAATCGCTGTGTAAAACATCACCTCCGGTATCGCATTTTGCGTTTCACTCTTTACTTCCACACTCACTAAAGGAATTCGAAAATATAGAGTTAAAGGATTTACCCCGCGTCTTAGACGTACAGAATTTCCTCGGTTACCATTGCGTCTTATCTGCATCAGAGTCTGAACAGTACCCCTGGGCATTATCGGTGATTGCCGACAGCAAGAGCATTTCAAAAATTGCCCATGATTTACCAATCGGTGTCATCAACGTGGACAGCAACTGGAATGCGGTTTTTATTAATGCACGTTGTGCAGATATGTTGAAAACCTCATTGGATGAGTTGTATGGCAGAAAATGGATCGATTATTTACCCCCGTCACTGGCCAGGGAATTCCGCGATCACGTGAGCGCTCTTGAAAATTGCCGGAACTTATATAAAACACGGATAGAGTTCGTTACGCCTTTGGGCGGCATCTATATATTTTCGGTGCAACTGGCTGCTTACTTTGACTCCAGAGACAATTTTATCAGTGCCTCGGTAACCCTGAATGATGTGACCAATGAATTTCGGGCAGAAAGCAAATTGCAATATATGGCTGACCACGACTCATTAACTGAGTTGTTTAACCGGTCCGCCTTTATTCGCAAAGTCGAAGAGATGGATGCCAACCGGTTTTCCCGTTCTTTATTTTTGTTTATCGACATCGACAGGTTCAAAGAAATTAACGATACCATGGGTCATAAATTTGGTGACCTGGTTTTGAAGTTTGTCGGCCGGAAGATAAGCTCCGCGGTGCGCGAAAATGATCTCAGTGCCCGTTTTGGTGGTGATGAATTTGTTGTTTGTATGTCTTCTATCACTTCAGACAGAACGGTTGAGGGGATAGCACGAAAGATAGATACCTTATTGAACAGTACCTGTGTGCTGGATGGGCGTGAAATAGAATTGCGATGCAGTATTGGTATTGCCTGGACGCCCACTATTCAGTTTGAAGAAAATCAGACCAGAGCTGAAAAGGTTCAGGCTGTTCTGGATGCAGCCGACCAGGGGATGTATGAAGTAAAGCGGGGAGCGCTTACTGCAGAACACTTTAAAATTTATGATGTAAATCTCAGAGAGCAAAAGAAGTGGCTTAACAATCAAAAAAAAGAACTTCAGGACGTTTTGAGTGACGATGGTCTGACGTGCCATTTTCAGCCAATTTACAGTGTGGACGGCCAAATTCGTTCAGTAGAAGCCCTAGCCAGATTTAAAACACCGTTTCAGTATTTTAAAGGCATCGAGTCCGTAATCAGTTTCGCTAAACGGCAGAATATGGAGTTGGCACTTTTCGATAACGCATTAAAAGAGGCATTGAAAGGCTTCGCATTATTACGCGAACATCAGCCTG
>NZ_CFHOXV010000063.1:5898-11722 GCF_984505615.1 Alteromonas sp.
TGACGGCAATGATCGCGATGGGGAAGAGCCTTGATTTACAAATTCTGGCTGAAGGTGTGGAAACAGAGGAACAGTTCCATCTCTGCAGAAATCTTGGTGCCCAGCTTTTTCAGGGGTTTTATTTTTCTAAGCCACGGGATTCGGATACACTAATAAAAATGCTTAACAGTCAGCCATGTGTAACCTGACACGGGTGTCTATCGGGAACGGAAAATGGAAAAGAGAGCAACGGAAAAGGAAGCGCAATACATTGTAGGCATAGGAGCATCGGCCGGGGGGCTTGAGGCTCTGCAGGAACTCTTCAGTGTGCTGCCCGACAATCTAGGTGCATCGTATGTCATTGCTCAGCATTTATCTCCTGACTTTAAGTCGATGATGGATGAGCTGTTAAGTAAAAATACAAAAATGGCTGTGCACCAGGCCGTAGAGGGAGAAAAACTGAAACCTGATACGGTTTACCTCATACCGGCTGGCAAACTGATGAGGGTGGCTGAAGGATGCATTTACCTGTCTGATTTACCCCCTGACAACCGCATAAATCTCCCCATTAACGAATTGTTCAGAACCATCGCAGAAGACGTACAGAATCGCGCGATAGGTATCATACTATCCGGTACTGGCTCCGACGGTAGCCGTGGCATTTTGTCGTTAAAAGAAATGGGAGCGATGGTCATCGCCCAGAATCCCGCAGAGGCGCGTTTTGATGGCATGCCGTTAAATGCAATCAATACCGGCTCTGTGGATTTCGTGCTGAATATTCAGGAGATCCCGGAACAGTTACGACGTTTCATCGAGCATCCGCTGGTGCGGGAGCAACCCAGTAAATTTCGTGAGCACTTATCTAAGAATTCTAAAGTACTCGACGACATTCTTGGTTTAATTAACGATCGCACCGAACTGGATTTTCGTGCTTACAAAGAATCTACGGTCTCCCGCCGTATTGAGCACAGAATGAGCATTAACAGCAAGCATACTTTGCTTGAATACTGGGAATACTTAAACGGCACACCGGATGAAGTTGAGCTGGTAAAACAAGATTTGCTCATTGGTGTCACTCAGTTCTTCAGGGACGCTGAGGTATGGGAAAGGTTGTATGAAGATGTTGTAAAGCCTATGGTGCTTGAAACATCGAAAGATGACACCATTCGTGTATGGGTTCCGGGGTGTTCTACCGGCGAAGAAGCTTATTCTTATGCCATCCTGTTTTCTGAGGCAATGCAGGAACTAAAAGTGGAGCGTCAGGTTACACTGTTTGCCAGCGATATTGATCAGTCTGCCGTAGCGTTTGCCGCGAATGGAATTTATCCCGGCAGTATTTCTTCTGAAATGTCTTCAGAGTTCATTGCGCGGTATTTTAATTTACTGAATGACGGCAGTTACCAGGTGACTAAAGAAATCAGAAATATGGTGGTGTTTGCCACCCACAACCTGATTCAGGATCCGCCATTTTCCAATATGAATCTGGTGAGTTGCCGTAACACGCTTATTTATTTACAAAATGCAGCGCAACAAAAAGTGATGGCGTTTTTCCATTTTGCGTTGAAAGTGAAAGGCTACCTCATATTAGGAAGTGCGGAATCTCCGGGAAGCTTCAGTATCTATTTTGACTTTACCGATCAGCGCAACCGCATCTATCAGAAAGCCAAAGATATAAAGGTGCCTTCCTCCCAGATTCATTCTGCAAAGCCTTTTCAGAACCGGCATTACAAGCCAAAATCTGTATCTCACTATTTGAGTTCTCCGAATAAGCGCATTGAGGTAGATCGCAAGTCTGCAGCCGTTGGCAGACAGGCAATGATGGAAGCTTACCTGCCTCCGACATTAATTACAGATACAAAATTGCGGGTTATATACAGCTACGGCGATACGACCGCCTTCACAGCACCTTTGCGGCCGGGTTTGGTTACCCATGATTTATCCGATGTATTGAGAGACGATTTATCAGGTCAGGCCATATCAGCTGCCCATCAGGTATTACGAGAAAATATCTCGGTATTCATGGAAGACATCAGAGTAACTGAAACGGAGCGCTGGTCCTTGCGTTGTTTCAGTTTTAATGAAAACGGGCCTGATAATGTTTTTGTCGCTATAAGTTTCGTACCGGGTTCAATGCAACCATCACCGGATTCAGACATCACCTATAAGCGTAGCGAGCAGACAGTTAAACGCATAGAAGAACTGGATAATGCTCTGATAGAGTGTCAGAAGCTTTATCGTGAAGCGCTGGAAGACTTAGATACAACCAGTGAAGAGTTACAGTCGAGCAATGAAGAGTTGATGGCAGCTAATGAAGAACTGCAGTCAACCAACGAAGAGCTGCAATCGGTAAACGAAGAACTCTATACGGTAAACAGTGAGTACCAGCAAAAAATTGTTGAGCTGACGGACATCAACAATGACTTAGAGAATCTGATGATTGCCACCCATCTGGCAGTGCTGTTTCTTAACAGCGATCTCAAAATCAGAAGATTCACACATGCAATGAAGCAATATGTGAATATTATTGATTTTGATATTAACCGGGATTTCAGAGATTTGTCGTTTAAGAAGCCGCTGACTGCATTAGATGAGCTCGTTTCCCAGGTTAATCGTGGTCAGAAATCTACTGTAAAGGAAGTCTATCAGGATGACAGTACCGCGCAGCGTTACGAGGTAACCGTCAGTCAGTATAAGATTGGCGACAGTGCAAAAGGCGTGATTATCTCTATTGTTGAATTACATCAATGAGTGATTCACTCCACCGGGATGCCATGCTGGAGCAAGGACAGCATTACCTTGAAAAGGAACTGCTCAATTTGTTGCAACGCGACAAATTAATGTTCGAATTTTTTCAGGATGATGTTGTAGACGGCCTTTGGTACTGGGATTTAACCGACCCTGAAAATGAGTGGATGAGCCCGAAGTTCTGGCGTCTTTTTGGTTACGACCCGGAATTTAAAGAGCACAAAATTACTGAATGGCAGGATATCATTTTTCCTGAAGATCTTGCTGTCGCCAAACGCAATCTCGAGCTTCACCTGAAAAACCCGAAACATCCTTACGATCAGGTTGTCAGATACTGGCACAAAAACGGCACAATCGTGTGGGTACGCTGTCGCGGTATTGCCATTTATTCCAATGAGGGTGAGCCGGTAAGGTTGCTGGGATGCCATCTTGACATGACAAGGGTCATGGAAAGGCAACAGGAGTTGCTCGGCCTTCAAATAAAATATGAACATCTGCAAAGAAGACTGGATGAAGTGCATTCAGAGCTCTCCCAGGTAAAGCTATTAAATGATTCTCTGCTCCGCCGCTCAGAAAGTGAACGAATCAGAGACGATTACGGGTTTGCCGGAAGCCAGTTTTTTATTGAGCATGTGCGCTTGCTTGCCCAATCTGCTGACCGCTTAGAATGTAAACTCACAACACTAAGGTTTTCTTTCAACGGTATTAATGGCGATATCACTCAGTCGGACGAATTAAAAAACTTTCTTAATAAATCCGTTTTTTCGTTGATTCCGGGGTGTGTTCCTTTTCAGTTTTCTGACGAACTGATAGGCGTTGTTATGCTGGATTATTCGGAAGATGACGTCAGAAAAATTGAGTTAGAAATGCGAAGTGCTGTTCAGACTCATCCGTGGTTAGCAGGAAAGCCGGTCATAGGCTTGCAGTACCGTGTTTTGCCGGTCAACAGCGAAATGTTAGATAAATACCTGGACCTGTCATACATTCTCGAAATGTTCTTTAAATAAAAAGGGTGTGCTGTGAAGCACACCCTTTGTTTTTTCTATATTTCCTTAGATATCGATACTTAACGGGCCAAGGTTCACTGACAGAAGCGAGCCGGAGTCGCCGGAGTCCCCGGAATCAGAACTTGGACTGCTGAGGAAACCTTCCAGCACAGACAAGCTTCCGCTCTCGTTTACCGATGTCGCGTTTCCGGCAGCATCAGTAATAGATGCGGTCAATGACAGTGGGCCAACGCCCAGGTCCAGGAATGGGCCATACGTCCAGGTGCCGTCTTCGGCGACTGTCGCAGTTACTGATACCGTTTGTTCAATTCCCAATATATTGGCGGTAAGGTCAATATTAACCGCAAGACCTTCCAATTCGGGATCGGTGGTGCCTGAAACAAATGGATCGGCTATTGTCGGAACCTGAGTGACCGTCAGCGGTGGCGGAGTGACATCTACCTCTCCACTCAGAGCTACCTGACTCAGGTTGCCGGCCACATCCAGCACTGACACATTTACATTCAGAATACCTTCCGCCACATCGGTGGGGATATCCAGCGTGTAAGTGCCGTCACCGGCTACCGTCGTTGTCAGCGCCTGGGTTGCGCCCAATGCATCTTCTGTTTCAATGGTCACCGTCGCACCAATTTCATCAGATGTACCTGAGATGGTTGGTGTTAAATCGTTAGTGAAACCAATTGCGTCAACGGTCAGGATGGGCAGTGTCAGGTCAATTAATCCTGAGGTGCTGACAGTTGCCAGATTGCCGGCATCATCCAGCACCGACACATTTACATCCAGCAAGCCCTCTGAAATGGCGGTTGGCACAGTCGCCGACCAGGTGCCATCACCGAGAACTGTGGCGTTGAAGCTCTGGGTATCCCCATTACCATCCGTCACAGCAATACTGACAAGAGCGCCGATTTCATCAGAGGTACCGGAAATCAACGGCGTACTGCTGGTCAGATCCGCAATCGGGTTAATGTTCAGGATTGGCAACGTCAGGTCAATCAGGCCGGAGGTATTCACCGTGGCCACATTGCCCGCGGCATCCAGCACCGACACGTTCACATCCAGTAAGCCTTCTGAAATTGCCATGGGTACGTTGGCGGACCAGGTACCGTCGCCGAGAACTGTCGCATTGAAGCTCTGGGTATCGCCGTTACCGTCCGTGATGTCGATGGTTACCAGGGCACCGATCTCGTCAGACGTACCGCTGATGAGTGGCGTGTCGCTGGCGAGGTCACTAATGGCATTCACGTTCAGAATTGGTAGCGTCAGGTCGATGAGGCCGGAGGTGTTCACCGTAGCCACATTGCCCGCTGCATCCAGTACCGACACGTTCACATCCAGCAAGCCTTCTGAAATTGCCATAGGCACGTTGGCAGACCAGGTACCGTCGCCGAGAACTGTCGCGTTGAAGCTCTGCGTGTCGCCGTTGCCGTCAGTAATGTCGATGGTAACCAGTGCGCCGATTTCGTCAGACGTACCGCTGATAAGCGGTGTGTCACTGGCCAGATCGGTGATCGGGTTGATGTTCAGGATTGGCAACGTCAGGTCAATCAGGCCGGAGGTATTCACCGTGGCCACATTGCCTGCCGCATCCAGTACCGACACGTTCACATCCAGCAAGCCTTCTGAAATCGCCACAGGTACGTTGGCTGCCCAGGTGCCGTCGCCGAGAACTGTCGCATTGAAGCTCTGGGTATCACCGTTTCCGTCTGTGATATCGATGGTTACCAGTGCGCCGATTTCGTCAGAGGTACCTGAAATCAACGGCGTGTCGCTTGCCAGATCAGTGATCGGGTTGATGTTCAGGATTGGCAACGTCAGGTCAATCAGGCCGGAGGTGTTCACCGTAGCAACATTACCTGCTGCATCCAGTACCGACACGTTCACATCCAGCAAGCCTTCTGAAATCGCCATGGGTACGTTGGCGGACCAGGTACCGTCACCGAGAACTGTGGCGTTGAAGCTTTGGGTATCACCGTTACCATCCGTGATATCGATGGTTACGATACCGCCGATTTCGTCAGAGGTACCTGAAATCAACGGGGTGTCACTGGCCAGATCGGTGATCGGGTTGATGTTCAGGATTGGCAACGTCAGGT
>NZ_CFHOXV010000063.1:11822-14103 GCF_984505615.1 Alteromonas sp.
ACCAGTGCGCCGATTTCGTCAGAGGTACCTGAAATCAACGGGGTGTCGCTGGCCAGATCGGTGATCGGATTGATATTCAGCACTGGCAGTGTCAGGTCAATTAATCCTGAGGTGCTGACAGTTGCAACGTTGCCCGCATCATCCATGACCGATGCGTCGATTGTCAGTAATCCTTCATTGAGATCTGATGGTACATTGACAGACCAGGTACCATCAGGCTGAACCGTGGCAGAGAGGGTTTGTTCAACACCCAAACCGTCTACAAGCACGATTTCAACGTTGGCGCCCAGCTCATCTGAAGTACCGGAGATCGTAGGCTGCACATCGTTTGTATCGACAAACGTGTCCAGCGTGATGCCCGGAGCGGCTGTATCGATTGTGCCGGTAGCACTTACGTTCACGATATTGCCTGAATCGTCCAGAACTTGCGCCTCGACGGTGACAGAGCCGTCGGGCAGAATGGGGAGATCTGAGCTCCAGCTTCCATCAGCCTGAACAACTGCAGACAGATTGTATTCAACGCCATCTGAATCGGTCACGGTTAACAGGACAATAGTACCTACACCTACATCCGTACTGCCTGTAACTGTCGGAGAGTTGTCATTGGTGATATCAATAGGATCGATGATTAAGCTCGGTGCGGCCATATCAATAGTTGCAGTGAGCGTTGCCGTTGCAGTATTACCAGCATCATCGGTAGCCGATGCCTGAACCGTGAACTCACCTTCAGCCAGATCGGTGGGAACTTCAACACTGAATGAACCATCTGCGGCAACAGGAACAGTAAGAGTTTGCTCATTTCCGGCAGCATCGGTGATCACAAGTGTAACGATATCACCTTCAGGAATATCCAACGTACCGGTGATCATGGGTGTTGCATCATCATAGGTTGTGGTAACAACAATGTTTCCTGTAGGAGCTGTGGTATCCACCTCTCCACTTGTTGAAGCGCTACCTGTATTCCCCGCGGCATCCGTAGCAGATGCATCAACCGTGTAGTTGCCATCGGCCATGTTTGCAGGCACATCTGCACTGAACGTGCCATCAGGCTGAACTGTTGCAGTGAACGTTTGTACATCACCGTTGGCATCAGTGACGGTTAATGTCACAGCCTCACCCGGCGTCAGATCCGTGGTGCCGGAGATTGTTGGCGTAGCATCATTACCGAGACCTTCAGCATCCAGTGTGACTACTGGTGCAGTGGTATCGATATTACCGCTGGTTGAAGCCGTCCCGGTGTTACCGACTGCGTCGGTCGCGGCAGCATCAACGGTGAAGTTACCTTCTGCCATTTCCGCTGGTACATCGGCACTGAACGTACCGTCAGGTTGCACGGTTGCGGTAACAGTTTGCGCATCGCCGTTAGCATCTGTCACGGTTAACGTTACAGATTCGCCGGCTGGCAGGTCGGTTGTACCGGAAATAGTCGGTGTGGTGTCATTGCCTGTGCCTTGGGCATCCAGTGTGACAGTCGGTGCGGTGGTATCGATATTGCCACTGGTTGAAGCCGTACCGGTGTTTCCGGCTGCATCCGTGGCGGCAGCATCAACGGTGAAGTTACCTTCTGCCATTTCTGCAGGCACGTCGGCACTGAACGTACCGTCTGGCTGCACAGTCGCAGTTACAGTTTGTACATCGCCATTCGCATCTGTCACCGTCAGTGTGACAGACTCACCCGCTGGCAGGTCGGTTGTACCGGAAATAGTCGGCGTGGTGTCGTTACCTGTACCTTGTGCATCCAGTGTGACTGTCGGCGCAGTGGTGTCCACCGTACCTGAGGTCGAGGCTGTGCCGGTGTTACCGGCTGCGTCAGTGGCGGCAGCATCAACCGTGAAGTTACCTTCTGCCATTTCTGCAGGCACATCGGCACTGAACGTACCGTCTGGCTGAACGGTCGCGGTGACGGTTTGTGCATCGCCGTTGGCATCGGTGACTGTTAACGTCACTGATTCGCCCGCTGGCAGATCGGTGGTGCCGGAAATAGTCGGCGTGGTGTCGTTACCGGTACCTTGTGCATCCAGTGTGACTGTCGGCGCAGTGGTGTCCACTGTACCTGAGGTCGAGGCAGTGCCGGTGTTACCGGCTGCATCGGTTGCCGCTGCATCAACGGTGAAGTTACCTTCTGCCATTTCTGCAGGCACGTCGGCACTGAACGTGCCGTCAGGTTGTACGGTAGCGGTAACAGTTTGTGCATCGCCGTTGGCATCAGTGATTGTTAACGTCACTGATTCTCCCGCTGGCAGGTCGGTTGTGCCTGAGATAGTGGGCGTGGTGTCGTTAC
>NZ_CFHOXV010000064.1:0-12498 GCF_984505615.1 Alteromonas sp.
CAAATAAGGAAAAACCAACGGAGACACCGAGAAATGCTCCAAAATACAATTTAAATAACTGCATTAAGGCATCCATCACCCGCGCAGTGCCCGACACCATATTTCTTGAAGCGAGTTCGGAAAGCCCCATGGTTAACGCCAAACCAGGTACTAACACGATAACGGAGGAAAGCACGATAAGCGGAATGTTGATGCCAGGGTCGATATAACGACCAATGGCACTGGCTGCCATACCTGCCATAAAACTTGTCATTGGTTCCAGCATCATATTCACGCGTTTTGAACGCAATGCCCATAAGTACCAGACATAGGAAAGCAGCCCTAACAGCCCTGACCAGCCGATCTCCGGCCAGCTTGCACCCATCAGCATTGCAAATGCTCCTGTTGCTAAAGCAAAGGAGCAGCCGGTAATCCATTTGCCATAGGGCGAGGGCATTGCATCGATATCGGACAGAAGACGGTCTGCTTCTTCCAGGGATACTTCACCTGCAAGGAGTTCGCTGGCGAGGCCATCTACGTGCGAAAGGGAGTTGAGATCCAGTTCACCGGGTTGTAATCGTGCCGCATGGGTATATTCGTCCTCATGTCCATCAGACCAGATGACGAATGTTAACGAGGTCGGGGTAGCGATAAAGGATGCGCGAACACCAAGATAAGTGGCGACTTCTGTTAAATAGGCTTCAAGGCGGAAGGAAGGCGTTCCGTATTTATGAAGCATTTTTCCAAGCCGGACAATAAAGCGGCGTTTCTGGATGAATTCGGCAGTATGCAAATGAAAATTCCATGCGTTAAAGAAAAGCCTGCAATTTGCAGGCTATTACATGGAAATCATAACTGCGTATCAATCATTTTGATACGCCTTATAGAAAATCAGCTATAAAAACAAAGATAAGCCGTAGTCACTTCCACTTTCACATCAAAAGATTGATTCGCTGCTACGTTAAACTCTGTGCCTGTTTTATAAGACTGGAATTCGTCTGAACCGGGCAGTTTTACAATCAGCTCACCTTCAACCACTTTCATCAGTTCATCTTTAGAGGTGCTGAAAACGTATTCGCCTGGCAGCATAACACCTGAGGTGCACGGGCCGTTTGCAGATTCAAAGGCGATGGATTTTACGTTGTCGTCGAAATAACTGTTTACGCTTAATGACATGAGTGTTCCTGATTAAAATTAGGGTCACACAGTGTGCCGTAAGGAAAGGGTTTCTTCTACCGCCATTTTGTTTTTCAACTAACAGAAATGGCATGAGATAGACCGCTAAGCACTAATTGCTCAGCGGTGCTTGTCTGGTGTGTTGATTTATTTTGGCGTAGCGGTAAGTTCCGGCTCCCACCCATTCAAAATATTAAACCGCTTATAAATATCCATTTTTTCTACGCCTAGCTGTGGGCGCTGTTCGTTAATCGCGTAGCCCGGGCCGCTGCTGCCGTATTCCGCAAAGCGGGCATCGTTGATAGGATCGAATTCTTTTCTGCCGCCTTCTTTGGTTGAACCGCCCATGGAAGCCCAGCCGGTTGTGGTGATGTGGGCGTCCATCCAGGTGTTGATAAACACGGCTTTACCAATGGCGAAGGGGTTGGCATACCGACCATCGTCGAAGGTGGTGGTTGGATGCCAGGGTCTGCCCAGTGGCACGGAGTTGTCCGGTACGCCTTCTTCACGCAGCAGTTTGCAGTTTACGAAGGTCAGGCCGAAGGTATCTGAAATCAGCGTGCTGGGGGCGGTGATGTAGCCGGTGATGTCCATGTCTTTCCCTCTGGGACGGGAATAGATACTGACAGTATCAAAATAGGCATTGCCGTCACCGAAAATGAAATCCACATTGCCGCGAATTTCGCCGCCTTTAAAGTAGCTGCGACCCCCGCGCACGTACAGGGTGTCCTGATAGCCGAGCAGGGCAACATCCTCTATAAAGGTTTTGTCGGTGTATTCTGAAATTTTAAGGGCCACAGCCTGCATACCGGATACTCTGGCCGGGTCGCTGCTTTCTCTGGCATCTTCGGTTAAAAAGTCGAAGCCGTTCTCGATGGTGAGGTTAGCAATGTGTACGCCGGGACGGGTAATTTCCACAGTGGCACTGCGTGAGGTGCCCCAGTGTTCTTCACTGCCGCGGGTAACGGCTTTGCCGGCGTAGCGGTCGAAGACAATTTTGGTCTGATCCATACCGGCACCGATAAGGGTGATGCCGGGTTTATCTATCACCACGCGCTCGTAATATTCTCCCGGCGCGACGGCGATGGTCCAGCCACCCTCCTGCGGGGCGGCGTTCACGGCTTCCTGTATGGATGAATAATGTGTTTCGTCGATGGCGGTACTGGCCACAATGGCATCAGCAGTCACAGATTCAGGTAAAAAGCGTTCCGGCTTCTCGCTGCTGCATCCTGCTAACAGTACGACCAACAACAAACAACATATTCTAGACATCAGGGAGTTCCATGGTTTTTCCGTTCACACGGATATTTTGCTGAGAGATATTATCTATATTCTCAATTATGGATTTTTTATCAACCTTCGTGAATATCAGATTTTTCAGCGACACGCCGGTAATGGGCGTGTGATCGTACCCGCGCAGCACAAAAGCCCGTTCGGCATGTTGCACATACAAGTTCTCGATGGTGATATCTTCCAGCTTGGGTGTGAACTCACCCACATCGCCTTCTTCATAGAAGAAGTTAATCACTACGGCATCTTTCACCTGGCCCACACGGAACTGATGGTAGTTCAGGTTCTGCAGGTGTCCGCCGCGGATGGAGTTGGTTTTAATGCGCACGGCACGGTCGAGATCCGGACTGCTCATTTCACAGTTCTGAGCATAAAGGTTTCTTACGCCCCCGGAAATTTCACTGCCAATTACCACACCGCCATGGCCGGCTTTCATGGTGCAGTCGTTAATGAGGATGTTTTCACAGGGCTGTGCCACACGGCGACCATCGGCATTACGGCCTGATTTAATGGCAATACAGTCATCCCCTGTATCGAACGTACAGCTTTCGATAAGTACATCGGTACAGCTTTCCGGATCGCAGCCGTCAGAATTGGGGCCATAGCTGTGACAGTAAATATCCCGCACGGTCACATTAGTACACAGTACCGGGTTAACCAGCCAGAAGGGGGAGTTACGGATAGTCACGCCAGAGATCAGCACGTTCTTACAGCGGTAAGGCTGAATGAAAGGCGGGCGCAGATAGTTCTCTTCAAACACACGCTCTGCCACAGGTACGCCGTCTTCGGCCATCTGACGCAGCACATCGCGGGTGTATTTCTGGTTTGCCACGGGATGATCGCCCCATTTGGCTTCTTTCCATTTACCTTTCCACGGCCACCAGTTTTCCGGGCTGCCGCCGCCTTCCAGTGTCCCTTCGCCGGTAATCGCTACGTTGGTTTCTTCAAAGGCATAGATCAGCGGGGAATAGCCCATCAGTTCAGTGCCTTCCCAGCGGGTGAACACATAAGGCTTGTAAAGCTCAGGCTCGGGAATGAAATGCAGTACCGCGCCTTTGGCCAGATAAAAATTGATGTTGGATTTTAAATGCACGGGACCTGTATAAAACTCACCGGCGGGCACTTCAACGGTACCGCCGCCCTGTGCAGCCACATCGCTGATGGCATCACGGATAGCCTGTGTGGCATCTGCCTGACTGCTGCTTTCACCGGCGGGCTTTGCGCCGTATTCAGTAATGCTGACATGCAGCGGCGGAAATTCAGGTGCACGGATACGCTGACGGATGCGGCGGGCATCGTCGTTCCAGTCGAAATCGCCGGTGGCTACAGGTTGTGTGAAGGTTTGCGTAACACTGCTGCAGCCTGATAACCCCAGAAAACCTGCGGTGGCGGCGCTGCTGCCGGCTAATTTTAGTAAGTTGCGTCGGGATGCTTGAAAACCCATTATTGATTAACTCCGGATGCTATCTGGCTTAAGAAGGTGTGGATCCGCTCTGCGGTTTCTGTGAGATACGGTTCAAACAGCCAGAATGTGTGGATATTGTTGTCGTACTGATAATACTTGCTGACAATGCCGTGGCTGCTGAGTTTGCTGAGGACTTCGTCTTTGCCGGCGGTAAAGCGCATCTGGCCGCTGCTGATGATAAGCATGGGCGGCGAGTGTGCATCGATATGTTTGGCGGTGGATGCCTCTGCCCAGCGTTCAGGCAGCGTTTCATACGCGCCGCCGAACCACATGCCGGCAGCGGATTTGTCCTTGCGTTTGTTTTCACTGGCAAGGGCTAAGGGGTGGGTGAAATCCAGCACGCCGTCAAGGTCGACGACAGCGTTTACGCGCACGGCGTCTGCTGAATGTTCACCCTTAAACAGGGTGGTGTTGGCGGTATTACCAATGAGTCCGGCCATATGACCGCCGGAAGAGCCGCCGCCCAGGGCAATTCTGGTCGGGTTGAATCCCCAGGCAGCAGCATGCTCTTTTGCAAACGCCAGTGCGTCGTTGATGTCTTCAAGCCCGGCAGGGTATTGCGCTTCCATGGATAACCGGTACTCAGGGGTGATCACTACGTAGCCTTGCTGAGCCAGTAAATTCGCCAGCGGGTAGAAGTGGCTTTTATTGCCTGAACGCCAGCCGCCACCGTGAATGAACATAATCGCCTGATCATTGGCTTTGTCTGCGGAAGGCAAAAATACATCCAGATGCAGTTCACGGTCATCTGCCACTTTATAACGGCGGTCGAATAACACCTGCTGACCTTCAGTGAAGGAGAGTACCGGCTCTTTCAGTTCAGGATGTTCATCCCGATAGGCATAGAAGCGCTGGGAAATGCTGTAGCTGTCGTCCACGGGATAATCTTTGGCGCTCACAGGCATGCTGCCGGCGGCACAAATCGCGCACAGGGCTGCGGCTGTGAGGCGGCGAAGCTGTGCGCTGACATCAGATTGTGGCATGAAAGCCTGTAACATGATTAAGGTCTCCGTCGCGGCAGAAATCTGAAGTAGTTCACCTTCAGCGATGCCGGGGCGTGTTGTTTTGAATCAGACGGTTTTGCATCAGACAGTTTTGCACCGGGCATTGCGGCGTCTGCATCCGCAGACACACTGAACAGGCCGGTTTTCGCGCCGACCCAGCGGCCGCGTCTGGCTTTAAACTGTTCGCCCACCACCGTAAAGCGGGTTGCATTAGCGCTCTGCGCGCCGCTTCCGGCTGTATCCGCGGTAACGCGGTAGCTGAATATGGCGGTGGCATCCCCGGCCATCACGTAGCGCAGTTCGATGGTTCTGGTGGTGGCATTGTCATCTGCTGTTCCATTTTCACTGAACAGTGCATTTACCGGGCCATAGTCGTGTACCGACTCATCGCAACCGGTGCGGGCGTTTTTACACTGCACGTAGACCAGGTGGGTTTCACCGTCTACAGGTTTTACTCCGATCCAGGCATAATCTTCACCAAACAGCAGCAATCCGCCTTCTGCCTGTGCGCCATCTTCCTGCAGAATGATTTCAGCGCGCACATCGTAGGTCAGCGCCGGCAGCTTTTGCAGTAATAATGAAGGTGTAGACCAGAGATTATCGCCGGTGGTGGTTATTTTGGGCTGTGCCGGTAAGGTCAACACGCCGGACTGCTTGTCGATGCTGTACCAGTCAGGCTGCCAGTTGGCATTCCACTGCCACTGAATGCCCAATTCGTCATTGAATTCATCCGTCGCGGGCTGAGGTTTCACTTCGCCAGGGATGTCTGTCAGTGGTTTTTTCCAGCGGTACACCGGTTCGCCGGTACCGTCACCGTCTTTATCTTCACCGATAACAGGCCAGTCGTTTTCCCAGTGCATGGGCTGTAAATGCACAATGCGGCCGTATGCCTTGCGGGACTGAAAGTGAATAAACCAGTCTTCGTTTTTATTGGTGTGGATCCATGAACCCTGATGGGGACCGTTAATGAGCGTGTCGCCCTGGTCCATCACGGTTCGGGGTGTATAAGGGCCGGCGATGTTGTCAGAACGGAACACCGACTGCCAGCCGGTCTCCACGCCGCCGGCCGGGGCGAAAATGTAATAGTAGCCGTTACGTTTATAAAACTTGGGGCCTTCCAGTGTGCGGTAGCCGTCAATAGCATTGCCATCGACCACATGGGTATACGTGTCACTGACCTGAGAGGCATCACCGGACATTTCCCGTAAGCTGAGCACATTATTAAAGCCGGCGCGGCTTTTTGCCCAGCCGTGCAGTAACCAGGCTTTGCCGTCGTCATCCCACAGCGGGGTAGGGTCGATAAGGCCTTTGCCGGCGAGAATTAATTCCGGTTCGCTCCATTTACCGGCGGGATCGGCGGCGGTGGTCACATAAATGCCAAAATCGGGGTCAGGGTAAAAAATCCAGAATTTACCGTCGTGATAACGGATATTCGGTGCCCATACGCCGTTACCGTGCTGCGGCGTGGCAAACACATCCAGTGGTACCTGCTGTGGCAGGGCGTAGTTGATGAGTTCCCAGTTAACCAGATCAGTAGAGTGCAGCACCGGCAGGCCGGGGGCGGCGTTAAAGCTCGATGCTGTCATGTAGTAGTGGCCGTTAACAGCCACTACGTCAGGGTCGGAATAATCGATATGCAGGATGGGGTTACGGTATTCACCGTTCTGCAAATCTGAAATCCACAGCCGCGGATCGTTTGCGTTATCTTCTGCATTACTTGCGGCTACTGCAGGCGATTTTGCTGCGGAAGACTGTGCATCTGCACAGCCTCCCAGTGCGGCAGTCGCTGCCATAACGGCCAGTGCAGGTGCGCAGGGCAGAGATTTCAGAGTATGCAGAATGCCCATGATTATTTTTCCAGTTCCAGTGCTGCCAGAATGAACGGGCCCACGCCTTTGGCGTCGTTAGCACGCACCGGTTCGCTGAGATAGTAATCGAAAGAACCGTCGCGGTAAGGGTTACCGCCAAGACCGGCTACGGCACAGATGTTGTTCAGGCTGATTACATTGTTCGCCGGGTCGACAGAAATCATCTGATCTTCCATACCGGCAAAGCCTTTTTTAGCATACGCCATGTAGCTTTCAGGCAATACGTTCATGTTCACAGCTTTGGCAATGGCATAAGTCAGCATGGCAGTACCTGAACCTTCCAGGTAGTTACCTTTCTTATCGCCAAGATCCGTTACCTGATACCACGCGCCGGTTTCATCCTGATATTTCACGGCCTGGTCTACAAAGTTCTGCAGACGGGATACCAACCACTCACGTTTTTCATCCTGCGACGGCACAACTTCCAGTACATCCACAATGGCCATGGCATACCAGCCTAATGCACGTGACCAGTGATTAGCAGAAAGGCCGGTGCCTTTGTCTGACCATTTCTGATCCCGGGATTCATCCCAGCCGTGACGTGGCAGACCGGTTTTGTCGCTGTACAGGTGTTTTTCAATCAGCTCAAACTGCTTGTATACATCGTTAAGTTCTTCAGGGTTACCGTAACGCATGATGTATTCGGCATAGAAAGGTGCGCCCATGTACAGGCCGTCCAGCCACATTTGTGACGGATAACGCTTCTTATGCCAGAAACCGCCTTCGCTGGTGCGGGGATGGTCGTTTAACTGGTCGCGCAGGGTGTCGGCAGCCAGTTTGTATTTTTCATCACCGGTTTGGTCGTACAGGAAGAACAGTACTTTGCCCGGGTTGATCATGTCGATATTAAACTTGCTGCGGACGTAGGTATTGATGGTGCCGTCTTCATTCACAAACCGGTCGTAGTAGTTTTTGATGTAGGTGAAATACTTCTGATCACCGGTTTTTTCATACAGTTTGGAGAACGCCAGCAGGTTCAGACCATGCACATAGTCCCATTGGGGCTCTTCATCCCAGTCGATCATCCACGCTTCAGGAAAGCGAACCATTTCCGATTCGGCCATACGTACAGACCAGGGTTGGGTGTTGTCTAAGTAACTTGATGAATCCGCTGCCATAACACTGGCCGGGGCGGTGCAGGCCGCCGCGATAAGCAGTACGGAACTAAAGAACTTACGCATGGAGATCTCCAAAATTAACAATTTAAATACCTAACGTGCTACCGGTAGCATAATGAGGGGTGAGATGTATGTTGTCAAGTTGTTATAGGTAGTGCGTAAGGGTTAACATTCATCCCCTGTGATCTATATAAGCAGGGCGCCACGTGGCTTTCATCTCCATACGAATCAATTGGTCTAGCCAATTACCCGGCAGCATAACAGGCGGTTTCTTAGTCTTTAGTATTAGTTAAACTGTTGTTTACAAAAAATACACAAAAAGTGTTGCCACCGGTAGCAATTGGATCTAGGATGTAAAACAAATGTAAGGCAGGCCTCTGTATCTACCACAGCCTTACATGGAAAAATAATAGCCACGACAGGTAAAACCCTGTGAACGTGGCAGAGAGGATCCGGGCTGCACGGAACATGACATGTAAGTGTAGCGAAATAAAAACGTAGAAAGACCCGTGAGGAATACTCATGAAATTTGCCAAAGGTTTTAAGAAAGCGCCACTCAGCTTAGCCGTTACCACCGCAATTGTAACTTCCGTGTCTGCCTGGGGACAAACAGCTCCCGCCACACCGGCAGATGATGACATTGAAGTTATTTCGGTTCGTGCCACCAGTTACGCAGACAGCCTGGCGAAAGCCCTGTCACTGAAGCAGTCATCAGCCGGTGCCGTAGACACCATTCTCGCAGAAGACATTGCTGACTTCCCTGATCAGAACCTGGCGGAAGCGCTGCAGCGTTTGCCGGGCGTAGCGATTACCCGTGAAGCCGGTGAAGGCCGGGAAATCACCGTACGCGGCCTGAACTCGACGTTCACCCGTGTGCAGTTAAACGGTATGCAGGCCCAGTCGCTGGCTGCCGGTACCGGCGGTGTACGAACCAGCCGTGGTTTCGACTTTAACGTATTCGCCTCTGAACTGTTTAACCAGTTAAGTGTGCATAAAACTACCTCGGCAAAATTAGATGAGGGTTCCTTAGGTGCAACGGTATCTCTGCGTACCGGTCGTCCTTTCGATTTTAATGAAGATGTTGTGGCGGTAAACGCACAGGGTTCATATAACGACCAGTCTTCCGAGCTGACTCCCCGCTTATCCGGTCTGGCGTCCTGGACTAATGAAGATGACTCCTTCGGTGTGCTGTTCTCGGCTTCATTGTCGCAACGTATCGTCAATAACGCCGGTTCAGACACGGGCCGCTGGGAAGACGACACCTTCGGTGCGTGTTCAGCCTGTGATTCAGAAGCCGATGTGGCTGCCGTCAGCAGTGCATGGCACCCGCGCTTCCCGCGCTTTGCGGATAAAACGCACGATCAGGACCGCGTTGGTTTAACAGCGGCTGTACAGTTTGTACCTTCTGACGACACACTGATTTCAATCGATGCCCTGTATGCAAACATTGATTCACGCCGTGACGAGCCGTTCATGGAAGCGATTTCTCTTGCGCGTACTGGTGCCACCGGTGTCCAGCAATCAGACGTGACCGCGTATCAGATTGACGGCAACAACACTATGTACGCCGCGACCATTGCTGATGTTGATGTACGTTCAGAATTCTTTGTGGCTGAGTGGGAATCTGAATTTACCCAGTTCAGTGTGAACATCGACCATCACTTTACTGATGAACTGAGCATGAGCTTCCTGGCCGGTACGTCTCAGTCTACATTGGACAACCGCGAATCTACGGTTATTTACGAGCACTTCAGCGATAACGATGAGCGTAAGATGCTGGAATACGCAGAAGCGAGCTCAGCAGTAAGCTATGACTTCTCAGATATGCTGTCCCCGTCTATCGGCTACAGCTTCGATACGGCGAATCCGGCGAACTGGGAAGTCTCTGAATTCCGTGACCGTATTTACGATGCCGAAGCGTCTACAGACACAGCCCGTCTGGATTTGAACTACCTGCTGAATGATGAAGTCACGCTGAGCGGCGGTATCACCTGGCGTGAATACGGCTATGAAATTGCCGGTGTGCGTGCAGATGCGTCTTTTGCTTCCCGTGATGAAGCAGACGGTACAGTCGATGGCAACGCCTGCGGGATCAGTAACGTAGTCACAGATGCCGACGGTGAAGTGGTTTCTTTCGGTGGCCAGAGCTTCTTTATGGCTGACGGCGACAAGATCAACAACTTTGTAGACAGCGGTTGCTGGCCTTACAACGTGCGTCCGGGTGATACCCGTGCCGTAACAGAAGACAGCACAGGTATTTACGCTCAGGCCGATTTCAATACGGAAGTGGGTGACAAAGTACTGCGCGGTAACGCCGGTGTGCGTCACGTGAAAACGAACCTGGAATCTACCGGTATCATTAACGGTACTGAGGAAGTGACGGTTGAGCATGATTACACAGACACATTACCGTCTGTGAACCTGGCGCTGGAAATGACCGATGAGTTAATTCTGCGTGCAAGCTGGGCGAAAGTGATGTCCCGTCCGAATCTGGGTACGTTAAGCCCGGGCGGCAGCGTGTCGATTTTCGGTGACTACCGCGTATCTTACGGTAACCCGTACATCGAGCCGTTCCGTGCTGATGCCACTGATTTCGCTGTTGAATGGTACTTCGACGAAGGCGCATTGTTATCACTGGCGTATTTCGTCAAAGATATCGAGTCCTTCCCAACTTCAGAGACAGAGTTCCTGAGCTGGGCGGAAACCGGCTTACCTGAGTCATTACTGGGGGCAGAGCGCGACAACCTGATTGATGAAACCTTTGAGGTTCGCCGTACTGTTAACGGTACCGGTGGCGACCTGAGCGGTTTTGAAATTCAGTATCAGCAGCCGCTGACCTTCCTGCCTGGTCCTGAGTGGATGCAGAAATTTGGTGTGCTGGCTAACCTGACACTGGTTGATTCTGAAGTGACTTATGGCGCAGACCGCACCGGTCCGCTAACCGGTCAGTCTGATGAATCAGCTAACTTCACGCTGTACTGGGAAGATGATGTATTCAGTGCACGGCTGTCGGCTGCTTACCGTGGTGAGTTCTACACTAACCTCAGCAGCACAGACGAGCGTAAATGGCGCATCATGGATTCGACTACATACGTTGATTTCTCTACCAGCTATAAGATCTCTGAGAACTTAAAAGTTTCCCTTGAAGGTATTAATCTGACCGATGAAACCATTGATGAGTACATCGATGCGGATGCCATGCGCATCATCAACAGTCAGTCTACCGGGCGACAATTCTTTCTGGGCGTGAGCTACAGAATGTAACACAGTGGTAGTGTGTCCCTTGGGCCATCAGTAATGATGGCCTTTTTTCGTTTAACATAAGGATTTTTCATGAAAAAGTTGATTCTTTCTCTCTTCTTCGCAGCAACGGCGTTCAGCGCTGCGGCGCAGGATCCCACCCGTACGACGTTGCATCTCATCGGCGATTCCACCATGTCCATCAAACCCAATCTGGCTTACCCGGAGCGCGGCTGGGGCATGTTATTACCGGCGTTTATTTCACCTGAGCTGGAAATTCTGAATCATGCAGCCAATGGCCGCAGCACCAAACGTTTTATTGATGAAGGGCGCTGGGGAAAGGCGTTATCTGAAATGAAAGAAGGGGATTACGTGCTGATCCAGTTCGGCCACAACGATCAAAAGAAAAGTGACCCTGCCCGTTATGCCTCGGCAGAGAAAGACTATCCGGCGTATCTGCACCGTTACATCAAAGATATCCGCGATAAAAAGGCCACACCGCTGATTGCCAGTTCTATTTGCCGCCGTCACTTTGATGAGCAGGGCAATCTGAAGCACACGCTGGACGACTATGTGAATGCGGCCCGCAAAGTGGCACAAGAAGAAGACGTCGCGTTCTTCGATATGAATAAACACACCTGTGATTTCTTCGAACAGGAAGGGGATGCCGCCACGGTGAGATATTTCCTGCGCATTCCGCCAGGCCTGTACACCCGTTACCCCGACGGCAACGAAGACAACACTCACCTGAATACGCTTGGTGCCGCGCTGGTAGCTCAGTTCTTTATTAAGGATTTAAAAGCGCAACAACATCCGCTGGCAAAATACGTGTACCGGGAAACGCTGTAAACGTGCGCTGATCACGAATATCAGCAAGGAACGTGGCGTTCCTCTGCCATCACTTCACGGTGGTTGAGGACGCCGGCGTTAACACTTTCTGAACTTACCCCAAACCCAGGCGCACGAATGGCAGGGCGAACGGATACCGTGCTGCCGGTTTCGTTAATATCGAATTCCAGCATGCTTTCAAATCTGAAATCCTCAGGCAGGCGCACAAACTGACTGCTGCCGATCTTGTACAATAAATCTTTATCCATGGTCTGTTACTTTGACAACGTTATATTAGAAAAGTAGTAGAGCCCGGAGGGAAGTCAAGCGGGTAGCAGTTATTGCTGGTTAACTTTTTGTACCCCGGGGACAGTGGTAAAGGCGCAAGATTTACTACATACTTTTTTGTGGTGGTTAACCGGAGAATTACTTTGATAACTTCTGCATCTGTACGGAAGTGTGCTGTACAGATTTGGGTGTGTATGATAGGCTTTGTTCTCTGTACAGAGAGGTAAACGATCATGGCGACG
>NZ_CFHOXV010000065.1:0-12389 GCF_984505615.1 Alteromonas sp.
AGGTGAATTCTGTTTAAATAAATTTACATTGTCTGAAATACTTTCGACGCTGAGCAACTTATTAGTAAAAATCCGGTAGCCGATTCAACTCCTGCAAGCATGCGTAGATGCCCGGTCGGTTCAATACTTCCAAGGCCGAGCGTAGTTATGGTCGTTAGCGAAAAATAGAAAATATCGCCTGAGCTTGCCGGCTGCTTAAAGTCGCCCAAGTCCAAAAACAGACCGGCTTTATACGCAACCGCGAAAACAACGGCGAGTAAAAGCTGACTGGAAATGGCAATGAAGACCAAAACAGGCGTTTTTGACCAGACTCTATCGTGATACGCAATTACCCTGTCAGCTAACACAGAAATATTAAAGAGATGTATAGAAACACTCACTAAAAGTGTCACCGCACTGATAATTATTGCTGTAAACATTTCGCCCTCCATTGGTACAAATTTTGAACTATCGTATATGAGCTTCTCTTACCCGTCATGACGAGAGGATATTACACAAATCAAATTTCTATTGAGTAAGGATTACATATGAAATACACCAAATTTGTCGCAATGATCGTCACTTCAACTATGGCGATGTTTGTCATGATGTATTTGAACACTTACGCAGTTTCGCATGTATGGTTCAGTGAAACACGAACCTATATGGCAATTTATATGGGTGCAGGCATGGCGATAATCATGTTGGCATTTATGCTTGGCATGTATAACAACAAAAAGCTAAACGTGGCCATTTTTTCACTAGCAGCAGTGCTTTTTGCTACTTGTCTCTACCTTGTTCGCTCACAAAGCACCATATCTGATACGGACTACATGAAAGCAATGATTCCTCACCATTCAATTGCCATTCTTACCAGTGAGCGTGCCGGCATAGAGGACGTACGTGTGCGTGAACTGGCAGATGGTATTATTAGAGCGCAACGAAAAGAGATAAAAGAGATGGAATGGCTGATTAACGACATTTCAGTAAACGG
Organism: Alteromonas sp.; assembly: GCF_984505615.1. NCBI lineage: Bacteria > Pseudomonadati > Pseudomonadota > Gammaproteobacteria > Alteromonadales > Alteromonadaceae > Alteromonas > Alteromonas sp. Next base: position 974 of record NZ_CFHOXV010000065.1, read on the forward strand.
AAAGATAACTAATCAATCTGATGTTGCTCAGCGACCCATTCCTGAGTTCGAAGGCAGACTGAATCAAGGAGAATAAAATGAATAAAAAAGCTATCCTTTATCGAATGGTGACTGACGAACACATATGTCCTTACGGCTTACGATCAAAAGATCTATTGGAACGTGAGGGGTTCTCAATAGAGGATCACCATCTCACCTCTCGTGAAGAAACCGATAAATTCAAGCAAAAGCATAGCGTCAAAACGACACCTCAAACTTTTATTAATGATAAACGAATTGGAGGCTATGATGATCTCAGGGACTACTTCGGTAAAGATGAGGCAGGTCAGACAGGTACAACATACACCCCTGTTATTGCTATTTTCTCTGTGGCAGCCCTGCTATCACTGGCATATCAGTTCGCAATATCAGGCGAGTTTGTCTCAATTAGAACACTGATGTTGTTCATTGCCTTTTCTATGGCCTTTCTGGCTGTACAAAAACTAAAGGACCTATATGGCTTTACTAATTCATTTATTACCTATGACTTACTGGCAATGAAATGGCTGCGCTATGGCTATATCTATCCATTTATCGAGGCTTACGCCGGAATTGGTATGGTTGCACAATTGCCTGCACTTGTGGTTGCACCATTTTCGTTATTCATCGGTATGGTAGGTGCCATATCCGTTTTTAAAGCAGTTTACGTTGATAAGCGCGAGCTCAAATGTGCCTGTGTCGGTGGGGACAGTAATGTCCCTCTGGGATTCGTGTCTTTATCTGAAAATCTGTTTATGATCGCTGGTGCATTAATAATGTTGCTGATGTAAACCGCATTTCTTTACAGTATACCTCGAAGTTCCGGCTTCGAGGTCGCTAATAAAACTGAGACACTACAGTATCACCTGCCGCATGTATGAATTCATAACCGCTTAGCGATACAAACTGAGATCTTTTCCTCGACTCCATCGTATATTAGGTAATTGAAGATGCGTTAACCATAAGCAAACTTACTTGTACAAAAGTATGCCGCAGAATAGCAAAATCTTGTCAGGAATCTAAACGCTGAGTTATGAAACTTCCCATTGTTTTTTCGTCCCTCGGAATTTTATTGGCACTATTTATATGGAAGGCCAACACCTGCGATGAGGAATCAAAACAGCGCACTGCCAGTGCAATGTATGCTATACCAGATATAAGCATCACTGCTGACGAAATTATACATTATCTTCTATCAGAAGATATGGATACGAACGGTGCATCTCATAGCGACACACCAGATTGTTGTGAAGGCGGTTGCTCTTGCAAGATGACAAACTGTCATCACATTTTTTCTCTAACGAACTTACTGCCGTATTATTTAAATTCAAAATTCGCAGAGCGTTATAAATTTACTGTTCTGTCCGTTCCTTCAACCATTGCAGCACCGCCATACCGGCCACCAATAGCCTTTCTCTGAATATCATTAATATTGTTATTTCAGTCAGGTTGGAGTTATTCAACCTGAAAGTATCACTATTGAAGGCTAACTTTATGAATAATTCATTTAACGACGGTCGTCGCAGGTTCGTTCTTGGTGCTATGACTGCGAGCGCAGCGGCGGCCCTGACTAAGGTCAGTCCGCTTTGGGCCGCGCCCGCTGGTCGTCACTTTAAAGATCAGGTGCTGACTGATGACATTAAAAATCTGACGATTGCTGAGGCCAATTTAGCAATAGGCTCAAAAACTGGCCTGCCTATTACCATCAACGGCCAGATGCCGGGGCCCCTGATAAGGCTAAAAGAAGGTCAGCGTGCTCAACTGAATGTTACCAACCGACTTGAACAAGATACGTCTATTCACTGGCACGGCATTATTTTGCCCGCTGGGATGGATGGAGTACCAGGCGTTTCGTTTGCTGGGATAAAGCCAGGTCAGACATTCAATTATGCGTTTGATGTAGTGCAAAACGGAACATATTGGTATCACAGCCACTCCGGTCTTCAGGAGCAACGCGGGCATCTTGGCCCACTCATCGTTGAGCCTGCCGACGGAGACATCGGCGCAGATCGGGAACACACTATCATCCTAAGTGACTGGACCTTTGCTGACCCTCACGACGTGATGAGAAAGCTGAAAGTGGCTGAGGGTTATTACAATTACCAAAAGCGAACTATCTTCGACACATTGGAAGATGTTGAGAAAAAAGGTCTTAGCGAAACATGGAAGGAACGCGCCATGTGGGGCGCAATGCGCATGAGTCCTCGTGACATCGCAGATGTCACAGGCAGCACTTACACCTACCTGATGAATGGCCGCACCCCAGAGGATGACTGGCAGGCGCTGTTTAATGTGGGTGAGAAAGTGCGTTTACGCATCATCAACGGTTCTGCTATGACCTACTTTGATTTTCGTATTCCGGGATTAGAGATGACGGTTGTTGCTGCTGACGGTCAGCCCGTTAAGCCGGTCAATGTAGATGAGTTCCGAATTGCAGTAGCTGAAACTTACGATGTCATTGTCCAACCAAAAGAACGAAAAGCTTATACCTTTTTTGCTGAGAGTTTTGACAGAAGCGGCTATGCCCGCGGCACGCTCACTCCATCAATAGGCATGACTGCTGCTATTCCTCCGCAACGAACTATCACGGAGCGCGGCATGGCAGCAATGGGCATGGACATGTCAGGCATGGACGGTATGAACACGCAAAAATCAGGAGGCATGAAAAAAGGAAAGGCTTCTTCAGAAATGGAAATGAAGAAAATGGCCCAGCATGGCGAACACACGATGCATAGCAACATGATGCAGGGGGATATGAAATCTTCACGGGTGCTGCCCGTAGAAAAGATAGACATTGTTCATAGTGAAGACGGGCATGGTCAAGGCGCCGCTATGATCGCACAAAATCCACGACCGCGTTTAGACGAGCCGGGCATAGGGTTGGAAGGCAGTCCACATCGCGTATTGGTTTACGCTGACCTAATAGGCGAACATGGATGGCCTGATGAGCGAGAGCCAGAGCGTCAAGTCGAGCTTCATTTAACAGGAAACATGGAAAGATACATGTGGTCGTTCGACGGCAAGAAGTTCAGCGAAGTAGATGGGTATGTCCGTTTTAATTTTGGAGAGCGGCTTCGTCTAGTTCTGGTTAACGACACCATGATGGACCATCCCATTCATTTACATGGTATGTGGATGGAACTGGAAAATGGCCAGTATCCAAGACCGAGGAAGCATACCATCAGCCTCAAACCCGGTGAGAAAGTATCGTTGCAGATTAGCGCAGATGCACCCGGAGAGTGGGCTTTTCATTGTCACCTGCTTTACCACATGGAAGCGGGCATGTTTCGTGTTGTTCAGGTTGCATAGGAGATGAAGATGAACAAGATATTGTCAACAGGGCTCATCGCCTTTGCTCTAGGCTTCAATAATATGGTAATGGCGCAGTCAAAAGATAACTGGCCGTCTCCTATTCCGAATGAGAACTTTGGTCAGGTACTGTTTGACCGACTCGAGTATACGCGAACTGATGAACAACAAAATCAGGCTGTGTGGGATATGCAGGCCTGGTATGGCGGTGATTATCATCGCTTAGTGTTTAAAAGTGAAGGTGAAAATACCCAAAACGACGGCATGCCCACCGATCTTGAACGCGCCGAGGTACTTTACGGGTACCTCGTTTCTGCTTTCTGGTCTGTGCAGGTCGGCCTTGGTACGAAAGGCGAAATGTCGTCAGATGCTGACATGGAAAACTATGCGGTGATCAGTTATCAGGGACTCGCCCCCTATTGGTTTGAAATGGAAAACTCACTTCGTATCAACGAAGACGGTGACATGCAGTTCATCAATGAAACAGAATACGACTGGCAATTAAGTCAGGTTTCCTATCTGCAACCGCGCCTGGAAGTAGTAGCTAACCTCACCGATTCGGAAAAATATAACCGCCACAGCGGGCTGAGTAACATTCGTATCGGCTTGCGGTATCGTCATGAGATTGTGAGGGAGGTAGCGCCCTATGTCGGCGTTTATTACAGCAAAGCCGTTGGTAATACGGCTGACGCTCTGAAAGCAGAGGGCGAGTCAACCAGCGAAACCGGTGTCGTGTTAGGTGCCAGGATTTGGTTTTAAAAATTCTGCTAAAGATGAGAAATAACCGGCAAGACAGTGCCGGTTATTTCAAAAAGCAAAACCTTCGAATATCTATTTTTCTGACCAATGTTTTGATGTACACAGCGAGCCACTGCTGCGTCTGATTTGGTCAGACGACAAAAAGGGATAATTTATATGAATGCTCATGACCATTCAAATAATAAAGATTCGTTAAGTCTCTGGGGCGCGGTATCAATGGGAACTGGTGTGATGATTGGCGCAGGTATATTTGCCTTAACCGGTCAAATAGCTGAGCTGGCTGGCACATGGTTTCCGTTTGCGTTTCTTGTAGCAGCGATAATTGCAGGATTCAGTTCATACAGTTACGTCAAAATGGCACAGAAATACCCTTCCGCAGGGGGTATAGCCATGTTCTTAAAAAAAGCTTATGGCAGAGGCCTGATGACCGGGGCCTGCGCATTGCTGATGTTTTTTTCCATGGTTATCAATGAAAGCCTCGTAGCCCGTACATTTGGCACCTATGCCCTGCAATTGTTCGACTCTCAGGGCGCTGAATGGCTCATTCCCGCACTAGGGGTGAGTCTTCTTATTGTTGCATTTATTGTCAATATTCTAAGCAACCGGTTCATTCAGACGCTCTCATTTATCATGGCTTTTATCAAAATCGCCGGGCTGGCGATTTTGGCAATAGGCGGACTGTGGGCAACCGGCTTATCGTTTGAGAGTGTATCAGCGCAACCCCGGGAAACCAGCGCAACCGGATTTCTGGGAGCTGTAGCACTGGGTATTTTGGGCTACAAAGGCTTCACGACAATCACAAACAGTGGCGGCGAGCTAAAACAACCGGAAAAAAATGTTGGAAAGGCCATTATCATTTCTATTTCAATTTGTGTAGTACTGTATGTTTTTGTAGCGTTTGCAGTTGGCGCAAACCTGTCAATTGACGAAATTATACAGGCTAAAGACTATTCTCTAGCTGAAGCATCACGACCTGCTTTCGGCCAGTATGGCGCATGGTTTACAATAGCCTTTGCGATTATTGCCACCTCTTCTGGCGTCATCGCCAGCATATTTGCAGTTTCCCGCATGCTATCAATGCTTACATCAATGCAACTTGTGCCCCATCGTCATTTTTCATTACCGGGAGATTTAAGAAGGCATTCGTTAATTTATACGTTGGTAATCGCAATAATTCTGACCATATTCTTTGACTTAAGCCGGATAGCATCGATAGGCGTAGTTTTTTATATCGTGATGGATATTTTCATCCATTGGGGTGTGTTTAAACGCCTAAGAGATGACGTACACGCCAAAACCTGGGTGCTGGTAAGTGCGATTATTCTCGATTTCGTTGTACTTCTGGCGTTTTTGTGGGTTAAAGCAAAGTCAGATATTTTTATTGTTTGGATTTCTGTCGCCGGACTTCTTATTGTCTTCGCCGCCGAAAAATGGTTTCTAAAATTACATGCGTATGAAGAAGATGACACGAATTATAACTGATGTGAGTAACTGGTTAGTAAATAAACTACTCCCACTGGAAAATAAAACCGTCAACGGGGACTGAGTAGTAGTCGAAGCAGTGTGCCCTTCTGTCATGGGGCAGTAAGGGAAATAACCGGCATTAGCGTGCCGGTTATTTCCTCTCACGGCATCCTTTAGCCGCTTTTTTGTTGCTTTATTGTATCCAGTATTTCAGCAAACTCTTGTCCCTGCTGCTTTGACTCAGAAGACTGGCTACAGCCCGATTTCTCTGTGCCGGTTTGATTGAGTAATTCCGTGGTTTTCTGCAATGCGGAGTCTGTATAATTGGTTACCATAGTGCCTCACTTTTATTTAAAACAATAAACTAGCAAATAGTGTACCGACGTTAAGATATTAAAAGCTGGCTATTTATTTTGCCGGCCCCCTGCTACTGCCTATTGTAAATTATGGCAATAAGCCAACCCAGTACGCCTGTAAGCAATACCCACAAAACACCACCTATCACGATACGGGCATGTGCCATCCCATCCATTGCCAGTTTCTGTGCAACGCAATACCTGTCATCGTGGGCATTGTATCCGGTAGCGAAATGACAAATAAGGAACAAACAGTTCATACCAGACCAAACACCTCTGCAGGTTTGCACGCAAATGTATTTTTTTGAATTTTAATCTTAGACTTCCTTTAGCCTGCTTAATATAACGGCTTCACTCAGGGTTGATGCTGAGTGAGAGCCAAAACACATAAATATTATTTACGCTTTCTGTGAGAACGTTGCGGCGATTGATGGCAACTCCACGGTTTGTGCGTAGCATTGTCTTTTATATTCTGATCGACGAACTGGTAGTATCCTTCTTTCGTTTGTGTCCACCAATCATTGTGAAGAGCTGCACCGTGTTTCCGAATGGTCGCTTCAATCCTCTCTAAGTCTATATGTGTCGCATCATAAGCAAGGTGAATGACACCCTGTTGGATATTATAACTCACCTCATCAATTCCAAAGAGCCTGTCGATTTCTTCAATAAGGGAGTCACTATTTGCCTCATTTACATTACTTAGCCGCAAATTTCGGATTACCAAATTGGCCTCCCTAACACCTACTCTATGATCTAAATCGCTCATAATTTACTCCTTATGGATTAGTTTTAATGTTTTTTTGACATGGATGAATGGTGACCATCCATGTCAGACATCATCATTTCCATCATGTTGAGATGTTTTTCCGCCATATCAATCTGACTATCCATAGACTGTCCTTTCATTTTCTTATGCATCATTTGCATCATGTCCATCATGGATTGCATGTGTTTTTTCATCATCTTATGCTGCTTCTGCGGGTCTTTTTCCGCTTTGATAGCGTTAACCTCTTCCTTCATTTCCATCATTTTGGCATCCATCATATGCATACCATTTTCAGACATATTCATACCCATTTTCATATCTGGTTTATCTGAATGCTGGTGTTCATGCTCCTCCATACTTTGAGCAGAGACTGTTGCCATCATTAATAAAGACGTTGCAAAAAAGAATGACTTAATGGGTGTTTTCATGATTTTTACCTTCAACATTAAGGTTTAGATATGGAATCCAGCTCGGTGTAGTTTTGATATAATTCATATACAGCTCCCCAAATTCCGCAATGGCCAGCGCTTCTTCACGCTTAGCCAGTTTTACATACACAACAACTAAAATTGGAAACATGCCCAGTGTAGGAAGGGTTGGCCACTGCAACAAAAAACCGAACATGATCATAATAAATGCTAGATATTGAGGATGGCGACAACTTGCATACCATCCTGTGGTAGCTAATTGATGGTTCTTCTGAGCGTGGTGCAGTACATTCCATGCTGACGACAATATAAAGAAACCCGCGACAATAAACACCATACTGGCGATATGAAACGGATCCCAATGTGCATCACCTTGAACACCGAAGAAAGTGTGTAACAGGTGGCCATTTTCGTGCGCTAAGAAGTTCACGTCAGGGTACGTCTCGGTTAGCCACCCAGACAAAAAATAGATAGTTAAAGGGAATCCATACATTTCGGTAAACAGAGCGACTATAAACGCAGAAAATGCGCCGAGACTGCGCCAATCAGTGTTTGTTTTTGGTTTTACAAAACTGAATGCAAAAAAAATGAAAATCGCCGAATTAAGCAATACCAGAGACCAAAGTCCATAATCAGATGTTTCAGTCACGATCTTTCTCCTTTCTGTGCGCTTCTTTTCGCCCTTCCTCTAATCCTTGAATGTAGCCATCACGATAGGCAGCGTTTTTATCGCTCAATTCCTGAAAACTCTCCTGTTTACTTTCAGCGTCAGGAGAGTGGTCGTGTCCGTGTTTTCCGTGGCTACCGTGCATGAACATGTGCATAAATGGGCACAGCAGCAATATCAGAAAGGGGAGAAACTGGGCAACATGATGACCATGTTCAAAAATTAAAAAATAAGTTGCGGCGGCAATAAGGGCTAACGCCGCCCAACCGGTAGGTGTCGACCAAAATTTAGGATGCTTGCTTTTCATGATTAGCCCTGTACCACTTTGAGAACACCGCGATACATCTGCATTTGGCAGTGAAAAGCATGTTCGCCCGGTGGAATATCTGGAAGGTGGATTTGCGTGACTTTATTCAGTTTTAACTGCTCACTGATATTGAGTGTGGGGATAAGCAGTGTTTCTGAGCAGGGAGTTTGATCTTTTCGCAAAAATTTAAGTGTAACAGGTTGGTTTGCGTTTACCTGAATGGCGGACGGCGAATATACGCCATCCTTGACTTCTATTGTCACATCATTGTTGATTACCATTGTATTGTCGGCTGTATATAGCCAAAACCACCAGACAATCAGCGCGATAATTGCTAGTCCCATAAGGTTAATAATCATCATAATGTGTCTCCTTAGTGCTCTTGTGCCTTAAAAAGGCGAAGTCGATTGGCATTCGACACGACTGTTAGCGAAGAAAAGGCCATAGCGGCCCCAGCAATGACCGGGCTTAACAGCAAACCAAAAAATGGATAGAGCACGCCAGCAGCGAAAGGAATACCAGCCACGTTATAAACAAACGCACCAAACAGGTTTTGTTTAATATTACGTAAGGTAGCTTTGCTTACCACGATTGCATCAGCCAAGCCATGTAGAGAGCCGCGCATAAGGGTGATATCTGCACTTTCAATCGCAACATCTGTACCTGTTCCTATGGCAAAGCCAACGTCTGCCAACGCAAGTGCCGGGGCATCATTAATCCCATCCCCCGTCATGCCCACTATTTCCATCTGATCCTGAAGTTCCTGCACTTTGTTGGCTTTGTCTTCCGGCAATACTTCAGCAAAAAATTCGCTTATCCCCGCTTTATTTGCCACCGCTGCGGCAGTTTCCTTATTATCACCTGTTAACATGATGACTCGGATACCATTGGCTTGCAGGCGTTTGATGGCAGAAATAGAGTCTGATTTTATGGGGTCGGCAACCGCAATGATGGCTGCTAGTTGTCCATCTACTGCGAAATACATCGGGGTTTTGGCTTCTTTGGCCAGAGCTTGTGCTTTATCGGTGTACTTGCCTAAGTCCACCTGTTTTTTTGCCATGAGCTTGCTGTTACCAAACAACAAGGCTTTTCCATCACAACGGGCTTCGACTCCCATACCCGTAATGGCGTTAAATACCTCAATTTTAAGCAGCTCGATATCTTGCTCTAAGGCACTTTCCACTATCGCCATAGCCAAAGGGTGTTCGGAACCGCTTTCCAGACTGGCCGCCAGTTGCAGCACTGTCTTTTCATCACTGGCATTGACTAAAATAATGTCAGTGACTTTGGGTGTACCTTCCGTAATCGTCCCGGTTTTATCCAGTATCATTGCAGTGATTTTTGATGCAGTTTGTAGCGCTTCGCCATTGCGAATAAGCACGCCTGCTTCAGCAGCCTTGCCAACCCCCACCATCACTGACATCGGCGTGGCCAGGCCTAATGCACATGGGCAGGCAATTATCAGTACTGTGGTGGCTGAAACGATAGCAAACGCCAGTGCTGGTTCTGGCCCAAAGTTCAACCATGCCAACGCACTGAGCACAGAAACAATCATGACAACAGGAACAAAATAGGCAGATATCACGTCCGCTAAGCGACCGATAGGCGGTTTTGAATTCTGTGCTCGTTTGACCATTGAGATGATTTGGGCCAGCGCGGTATCTTTACCCACTCGTGTCGCTTTGAATAAAATCATGCCTGACTTGTTGAGGGTCCCCGCTACAACTTCGTCTTCTAACATTTTTTCAACGGGCATGGGTTCACCCGTGAGCATTGACTCATCAATCGAGGTATGACCTTCAATGACGACACCATCAACGGGAATTTTCTCACCGGGTCTGACTTTGATAACATCATTGAGCAGCACTTGCTCGATAGCAATCTGGACCTCTTTATCGTCCCGAATGACTGTTGCGGTTTTCGCCTGTAGCCCAATCAAACGTTTGATAGCTTCCGATGTTTTGCCTCTGGCTTTGAGTTCAAGTGCTAAACCTAAGTCAATCAAGCCAATAATCATGGCTGTCGCTTCAAAATATACGTGCCTTGCCATTAGCGGCACTGTGTCAGGCACAAATACAACCAACATCGAATAGAACCACGCGGTGCCCGTACCAAGCGCAATCAGGGTATCCATATTGGCAGAATGATTTTTAAAGCTCTTCCACGCACCAATATAAAAATGCCTGCCGGAAAAGAACATGACACCTAGCGTTAGCAGGCCAACGACAAACCATGACAGTCTCTCTGTATTGGTCTCAACCGTCATTTCACCGACAACAATGCTATAGATCATTAGGGGGACACCCAACGAAAGCGCAATAAAAGTATCCCGCATCAACTTTTTGTAATAGGCCCAATCTGCGGCTTCTTTTTCATCAAGAGCATCAGTGTCGGGACTATCTTCAAGTGGCTTGGCGTTGTAACCAACAGACTCTACGGCTTTAACCAATGACTGAGCATCCGCTGTACCCGATATAAGCACTGTTCTGTCTGCAAAATTCATCTCTGCGCTCTGCACCCCCGGTGTCTGCTTCAAGGCTGCTTCTATTTTGCCGACGCAACTGGCACATCCTGCACCTTCTATTACTAATTGTTGCTCTGTTACTGCTGCGCTCATGGTGCTCTCCTTTTTCTCACATTCCGAAGATTTCTTTTTAGACTGACAACAACAACTTTTTTCAGAAAAAACATCTGCGTTAAACTGTGTCATTTCCTGTCCTCCTCTAAAGCTGTATGTTCAAACCCTTCTATCAAATGACATACCATGTGTGGGGTTGGGGCTTTATCTTCCATTAATTCCCATTTACTTACTGCTAACGTCATATTTTCGCGTAGTAATTGCATTGCTTTAAACTGTCTTTCTGTTTCTGCCAGTCTTTCTATAATTAAGGTTCTAACCAGAGGACAAGCCGTCTTACCGTGATCTGCTTCACTAAGAATTTGTTTGATATCATCAACCGAGAAACCTAGTTGTCTTGCGCTTAATATGAACTTCAATCTGGAAGCATCTTTCGTTGAATAAAGCTTATAGCCATTGTCAGATTTAGCCGGATTGACCAACTTCAAGCGTGTGTAATAGCGCACAGTGTCTGGCGTAGTAGCCAATGCTTTTGCGATCTCTTTAACCTTCATGGTTACTCCGCTGTCTTTCACCTAGGTTTATACTCTCACCTTGAGCATAGACCTGTGTCTAAGACACAGGTCAAGCAGGATTTTATAGTTTCAGTTAATCTTCTGATCTCGAAATCAACGTATTCATACCCCGCTAGCGCGAAGCGACCACTATTTTGCTGTTTGTTTGCTAATCGGTTCTTTTAATTAATAATTTTAGTATTTTTCAAC
>NZ_CFHOXV010000066.1:0-11878 GCF_984505615.1 Alteromonas sp.
TTTTGTTCTTCCAATCGCGCCAGCGCTTCGACGATTTGCGCCAGCCGCGCCTGGGATCCTGGGATTGTCATGCTACTCAAGCTCCATTATCGTTTGGCATAGGCCCGTTGCGGGAAAGGAGCGCTTCACGGTTTAAGCAAGTGTGATCCCCCCTTTTACTTGGAGCTTATCACGAATGCGCCATCCCAGCGCTGATGCACCGTGTACGTTTCTTGGGGCAATGCCTGTGGGTCGTCAGTGTCGGTTTGCGAAAAGTGCGATAAATGGCACGTTCAGGGGAAAAAGACCGTCAACCGCGATTTTGGGCCTAATGGCGCATAAGAAGACATTATGTTTAATACATTTTCAAGCACAGTTCTGCATGTTTGACGCGTTTAAAACCTATCTTTTTGGCGCGTTCACGCAACGTTTCTTGGGTAGCGTTATTTTTTGCATTTTTGCTTTTTTTAACGTCACGCGTAGCCATTTCCCAGCAACCTGTTGTTTATTTTCACATTAAGATATAGTCCGCTTTAATTTATTTTCGCATATTCCGGCTTTTCCAATTTCATTGGCGTTGATGCAATATGCAGTATGTTGAAAGACGCCTGACATGGAGAGGTTATGTCTCACTATTATTATGCTTATCATGGTCCTGAAAATACTTCTGCATTTACCACTGACATGGGCTACGGACTGAGTGAGAAGCAACGATGGAAGTACGAACGCGTAAAACCGAACGATAAAGTCTTTATCATTCAAAAACTAAAAGAGTGGCCCACGTTTGAACTGTGTGGGTTGTACGAAGTGACAGGTCGATATCATGAGCCCACCTCTAATCGTCCTTTACGCTTTCATCTCCAAGAAGTGACCGTCCCCGATAAATCAATCACGCTGGATGAATTGGTACTGAGCGAGTTACTTCCCCATGAAACAAAAGGGAATAAGAATTGGAGCAATTTTAAGCGCCACTTTTGTGCGCAAGGCGTGTCATTCAGAGCTCCTATCTCAACCGGCGTCAGGCATATTTTATCGGCACTGCTCGCTCCAAAGGCGGTGGTACTCTCTGACATAGACAAAGACTTTGAGAAAGACGTTGCCCGTGCTCAGCAACGTTCCGCTGAGGAGCGGCAACGTCGATTGCAAAAAGCGCCTAAAATCCCACAGACCTCCATTGTTGAAGTGAGCGTATTTCAACGTAACCCAGATGTGGTGGCTGAAGTCCTCTTTCGTGCCAAGGGCATCTGTGGCTCGTGCAAGAACCCTGCGCCCTTTACGCGTAGAAAAGATGGATCCCCTTATCTAGAAGTGCACCACATTCAACAGTTGGCCCATGGAGGGGAAGATACCGTGGAAAATGCAATCGCATTATGCCCCAATTGTCATAGGCAAAAGCATTTTGGTTAACCGAATAACGGAAGAGAACGTTGCTTTATTGGGCTTACGTTCCTTTATTAATATTGTCTATGCGCTTTCGCTATGATGCCAATAACATTACTCGCCTCTTCAACGATGATGTAATCAATGCCTCGTTGCTTAAATATCTGTTTCGCTTTTATTAAACTTTCAGTACTTCCACACCGTTGAGTGTTTGACGGCAGCTGAAGGGTGCTAATGATCTTGCCAAAGGTAATTTCCGTTAAGTCCAGCATTAAGGTGCCATCACACTCTTTGTTTCGGAGCATAAAATCGAGAAGGTGCGATTTTTCAATGATCAGCGGCACATCGCCGTCATAATAATAAAATCGACAGCTCGGGATATCGTTCAGTGTCGTGGTGTTGTCGACTCTCAAAAATTGGTTATCACACCGTTCGCCAAAATGAGGTTTCGGCTCACCATTGGCGCTAGGTGACGTACGTAAAATACCATTGACGGTTGAATGATGCTTTGTCCAGTCATGCGTTTCTTCGCTTATCCACTTAATCACGTCGAGTAAGTCTCTGTGATATTTGGAAATATCTAGACCATATATTGGCTCATGATGGGCGACGCGATTTCTAAATCCATTCAGATCTCTGACATGCTGCTGAAATTCATGCCGTGTTTTGGTCGTGTTTGGCAGTAATGTTTGCATATTTGACTGCCAAAATGGCCTGTCATACTCCGAACGAAAAAGATTGGACCAAAAATCAAACGTGAGGGTTGCCACGATGTCTTTTGTGTCATGAGAATTCGCCCTCTGGATCCCCTTATCTAGCGCATCTTCGCTCTGTTGACTTAGCTCGCCTCGAAAGGTGGTGGAACGTGGCCAATCCGGACCGTAAAGAGTGGAAAAAATACCGCTCATCTTGTTACGAAGCGTTACTTCCAAGATGTGTAATGGATACAAGAAGGACTTCGCAAGTCTTGCATTGTATAAATATAGATTAAAAGCATATTCCTCATTGAAGCCTGCCTTCATCAGAAAGGGCTTAAATCGTTCTTCCGATAAGTTAGACTTCAATTCGCCACTGTTGTTATAGGTATATGGGACTTGACTTTCTGCCATATTTTACTAGAATCCTTGTTAGAGCAGTTGAACGGTCCCTCTGATTTAATATCATGCGCCTTCAACAATCTATCTAGATACCCGAGACAGACAACAGTCCCTCTCGGGTTTTCGCTTTTTAGGGGGTATGGTAAACCCATGCTCTTAAAGATCAACAGTTAATCTTTGTCCCTAAAAGGTTTATCTACGGCGGTGTATCAATACGTGAAATACAGATAACTGAAGGTTTATCTGCCGCATCGATACAATTTTTCGTACCTTTCTGCAATTTCATCAAACCACAACGAGTGACTTCCTATCACATCCACGTGCGGTGTAGGAATACCGGTTCTCTCATCAACATCAATGTAAAAGACATGAAACTCACAATCATCTTTGCCGAGTGTATTGAGCTCACGCATCAGGCGTAAAAAAAGAAATAAATGAGGCGCGGGAATAGCAGCGTGACACGACAGTACCACATAGGGATGGGGACCGATAAAACGGGCGAGGCTGTGGTTATCAATACGCGTGGTTGTCCAACGTGTCATGCTTTTCATCCTGAGGTAGTCCCCCCTCAAAAAAATGGGTTTGGGGGCGGTTTATTGATTTCAACCCATTCTTATTTTCCCAAGCTTCGCTTGGCCGTGTTCCAGTAAGTCGCCTGCTTTACACCATGCGGTGTTTTCACTTACCTATCTCACTCAAAATGGATAAAAATCCCTCCTATTCATTAGCCAATAAAAGCCCTATCACACCTATTGCTTATCAATTTAAGGGGCGTTATCTCTTTCGTATTGCCTTATTTATATCTGTAGGACCCTTTTTTGGGTTTTTACAGTAACAATTTTAAAAAAAATGCTAAGTCATTGATTCCATTGACAAGCGATTGAAAGAACTTGGGAACAAATATGATTTGCAGGTTACTCGTTATGCCGATGATATCGTTTTTTCTGGAAAGGACGTATTTCAAGAGGCGCTTCCCACCGAATTAGAAGCTATCTTCGAAGCGACGACATTTTCACTTAATAAGAATAAAACGTACTTTGCAGACTCTGAAAAAGGCCAGCGATTAAAAATTCATGGTTTACTAGTTAAAGAAGATAGAATCACTTTAACCAAGGGTTATCGAAATAAGATCCGAGCATTTCGTCACCTGGTTGAGCAGGGTAAAGTGTCAGAAGATGATCTGCCAAGGCTAAAGGGACATCTGAAATTTGCGGAGTTTATCGAAAGTAAAAATATTATCTAACAATCATTTTAGTCCAGATTATAAACAAAGTTGAAATGGTTAAGTAAAGCTGGCCTCTTCAATGTGTAGGACTAAAACGAAGACAAAGAAATAACCATTAACATTCAATAAATTATAAAAATATAAAGCAGTTTTATAAGTGAATTTGTCTTCGCTATAATTTCATATGTCTTCGTTATAATTACTTCAGATCAGATGGAAGATGCACCATCCCGGAAGCGGGATGGTGACTTTACCCGATCAGGCCTTGGGCTCGTTAATGGTGGTGGTGAGTTGTTCGGCTTTGGTTTCTATCTCAACTTCAACGGCAGTGCTGCCCTGAACCGCATTCTTTGAAACGCTGGCCGGGGTTACGGCGCTGATGCCTTTTAACAGGCGGCCAAGAATGTCGGCTCCGGTGATGATGCGGGGTTGTGCGCCCCAAACCAGCACCACGTCAACATCGATGGTGCCATCATCATGGGCGTCCAGCGTTTCCTGCGCTTTCAGGTGCCACAGCACTTCGGATAACATAAGAGATTCATCCCGCACGATTAACGGGCGGTGACAGAAATCATAAATATCAAACGGTTTGTCGGTATCAAAAAGGGCTGCCCGCAAAGCACCGTCAGCATCAAGAATGAGCAACGGGTTATTTTTCTCATCGGCGAGTACTACCCATTTATGCCCGCTCTGGTTAATTTTCTTCAGAAGTTCATCTGAGCTGTTGCGTACGAATTCCGGCACAATGGGAAAGTCCAGTTTGGCGGGTAGCTGAATAATGGACTCCGGCTCAAGTAATTCACCCTCCTGCATCACCGATACTTCATCGATAGCAAGGAAGTTAAGTGCGCCGGTACCTTCCACATGGTCAACCTCTGCTTCTTCGGCGTCCACGTGCTGTTTAATCACTTTACGCAGATCGTTATCCCGCATGTATTCAACGCCTTCGCGGCCCAGCCAGCCATCAAGCAATAAGGCGGAGGGCTTGGAAACGGGATACAGGATGATCTGATAGAAACGCATTACCGGTGATAACACTGACGCCATGCGCATGGCATTTCTGGAGAAATAAGCCTGCGGCATGATTTCACCGAAAATGGTAATAAAACCGGTAGAAAACAGGAACGAGGCTGCGCCCGTCAGCACAGAGTCTGACAGCAATGCCAGCAACACGTTGATCCCTACGTTACCCCACAGAATAGTGGTGAGCAGGAAGTTAGAATCCTGTCTGAGCTTCAGAATTTTCGCCGCGGTTTTATCTCCGTGGCTGACTTCCATCTCCAGTTGCAAACGGCTGACTGAAAAGAATGCCAGGTTTAGTCCGGAGAACATGGCCGACTGTGAGATACAAAAGAGGATCCCGAGCCATACGTAAAGTTCCTGATTGCTTAACGCAAAATCCATAAATAAATACTGCCTGGTAGTAAACGGGTGGCGAGTGTAAACCGGTAAAGCAAATAGTGTTAACCGGAATTTTTATCGACACGAAAGAATATGGGAATCGTAGCGTATTAAACAGGAACTGCCAGTACAATCAAGCGCAAACGGGGTTTGGGCGTCATATCATTAAACGGATAACAGGTGATAAGCTGGATTTCGTCTTTGTTCCGTTCGATGAACCAGCGGTGGGTGTGTGAATCGACAATATTGGTCTTACTCACCCGATAGGTACGCCATTGTCCGTGGCTGTCCTGGATCTGAAAGGTGTCTCCTGTCTGCACATGCTGCAGAAAATTGAAATGGGTGTCCCGGTGACCGGAATACACCTGTGTGCCGCTCTCCCCGGGCAATGCAGTGCCGTCTATGTGGCCGGGGCCGAAGGCGAGGCTGCTGCCATGACTGCCCGACAACATATACAGGCGCTGGTTGTGGCCGGGAAAGGTCAGTACGGCTACGGGCCAGGTGTCTGACCACGACCATGGTTTAACGGTGTGACCGGTTTCCAGGGTTTCCTCCCAGGCATCTGCAATAAGCCGTTGCGCTAATACTGCTTTTGCCGCAATCCATAATGTATTGCCAAAACACAGGGTGCCGGTTGCCAGAAGCAGGGCGGGGAGTGCTGTCTTCAGGTATTTTACTTTTATCCTCACTGCACGGCCGCCTTATCTTACTTTTATCCGTTGCCAGAACAGTAAGGCGAGGCCTGCAACAATACACAGTATACCCAGCCAGAGTGTCAGTTCCGCTGTGGTGGCGGTTTGCGGATATTGCAGTTGCTGATGTGACATGCCCTGCGGCAGTTGATTCGCTACCCGCAGACGGAGCGGTGGACGGGGGCTGTTTTCATAAGTCACCGGTGACTGATCGATAGCAACAAATGAGGTAAAGCGGGACAACAGACTATGTTGCAACGCCACCGCTGTCACTTGGTCTTTAACCTTTTCTTCACTAAGCGAGCCGATTCGCCCTTCATCTTCAATATGGGCAATTTTTTGTCTGGCCCAGCGTGCGCCGGCGCCGCTGCCTTCCGGCATATCCGATGACGTGAGCGTTTGCGACCAGAGCTGACTGGCGGTTTCACCGCTTACGGTGACACTGCTGACAGGCGTTTTTGTGGAGGCAAAAGACAGCAGGGGTTCGTTAAGATACAAATCCGGCGTATTTGCAGGATAGACCTCTGCATCTTCCGGCCAGCCCGGCTGGATGTTTTTGGCTGCACTGTGGTTAAGCTTTGCGAACAGACTGTTCATCTGCGGGGCAATATCCTGCGGATTGGCAATAAATTCATAGGTGCCACGGCCAGCCTGCGCAGCCTTATGCATGAAGTAACTGTTGGGAGCAGAGCCAATCCCCACTGTGAATAACCGCGATGTGCCTGCGAAGTTGCTGGTCAGGCTGAACAGCTCTGCCTCGTTACCCACAGCTCCGTCAGTGATGAATACCACCTGGTGGAGGCGTTCATTCCGCGGATTCTGTGCAAAGGCTGCAGTCAGCGCAGGTACCATTTGTGTACCGCCATCGGCCTGCAACTGATTTACCCATTGCCGCGCCGCTTGTCTGGCGGGAGGCGTTGCAATATTTGCCTCTGCGAACATCAGCGAAAAACGGTCACTAAACGCGATAACGTTAAAAAGGTCGGTATCCTTAAGCTTATCAATAGCAGTAATCAAACCCGATTTAGCCTGAATAATTGATTGCCCCTGCATCGAGCCTGATGTGTCGATGACAAATGTGATGTCGCGGGGCAGCGTTTGCGGCTGTGTGATGGCGGGGGGCATCACCATTAGCAGGGAAAAGTAATCATCACCGGATTGCTCGGTAAAAAGGGCTGCGACCGGTTCTGCAGAAGGGGCAGGGAGCCAGCGAAGCACAAAATCACGGTCCATTTCACTGTGACCCTCTTTAAGGGTGATAGTGAACTTGTCGTTTTGCCTTGTCAGATCGATGTCATGATACAGCGCATACACCGAGGTAAGTGGCATACCACCGTTCAGAGAAATAGTGAGTGCCAGAGGATTCGTTTTTCCACTACCGGGCAGAATAAACGGCGGAAACAGAGCTGCAGGGTCTGCATACCCGGTGGTTGCCGGGGCCTCCGATTCACGGCTGCTCATGTTCATACCCGGCATGTACCTGGGTGTCAGTGTTGTTGGCAGCCTCCATGAAAATTCGCCCCGGCGAAACTCTGCGATATCAAGAAATTGCAGTGTAACCTCTATGGTTTCTCCCTGTGCGATATGGCTGACTTGCTGCGTAAATAAATTGGGGCGCTGCTGTTCTGTCAGTGCAGCCCGTTTTCCCTGTACCACTGCGTCGCGGTAAAGGCGCCGGGCTTCCTGCCGTGGCTTGATGATGCCTTCAATCACCCGTGAGCCGGTACGGATGGTCATATGAGTAACAGCCGCCTTGTCCGGCAGCGGAAAGGTGTACACACCATTGGCCGGCCCGTCGCTCTGGTTTTTAAAAATCTGCCAGTACGTCACGTTCACCAGTACACCGTTGATCTGAACATCTGCATCCGTGAGTACATGTAAAGCGGCCTGCCCGTTTACGTCGTTGCTTTGTAACGTCATATTACCGGACTGGTAGCGGGGTAGTGTGTCAGCAAAAGAAGGAAAAGCCGGCCACATGAAGAGTATCAGCAGCAACAAATTAAAGTGGCTGCGGGCAGGGCAGCGGCGGATGGGATTCGTGAACATGAGCGTCTTCCGTTACGGTGTGTAGGGTTATTTCAGCACTGTAATCTGGCAAGCTTGCGGAGGATATGTGGCGAAGAAGCAATGAATTCAGGCGAATTATGGAGTAAAGTGAAAGATATTCCTCTAAACACACAGCAACACGGTTCTGAGTTATCTATGTCGCACCGGACTAGCCGTAGAAACAGCATGTTAACAGCACCTTACCGGTGGTGTTTAATGCTGGGTGCCTGTGTGAGTCTGACGCTTGGGTTTATTGGTGTGGTCGTGCCGGGTATGCCGACAACGGTCTTCGTGCTGATTGCTGCCTGGCTGGCGGCCCGCAGTTCACCGTCGCTGGCTTTATGGCTGGACAATCACAAAGTCACCGGGCCGATAATTCATCACTGGCGAAACGGACGCTGTATGCCGCGCAGTGCAAAATATGCTGCCACGGCAGGTATGTCACTGTCGGCGGTGATCATGGCGGTCACAGCCACGCCGGTTTGGGTGATGGCCGGTACGGATATCATGATGTTGTGTGTGCTTATCTGGTTGTGGCGTCTGCCGGAACCTGAGTTGCCGGATGGCAAAGCCTGACATGACAAAGCCCGCTGGCCATGAAGCAACACTCCGACACTTACAACTGACACTGTACGCAATGCAAAGCCGGTTCGAAGCGGGGATCAGCGAGTTTGAGCTTATCAGCCTGTTACAAAAACCACCGTATTCGCTTTTCGATGAAACCGCTTTGCGCGACAGCCTGGCGCTGTTCCGTTGTCACTTTATTCTGTTCCATTGTCTTTACCGTCTTCAGGATGAATGGCTGGCGGAAAAGCATGGCTTACTTAACATCCACACGACGGCCATCCGGTTGGAACCTTTAGCGGAATCAACAGAAACACCGGCACTGGCAGATCCGCTGCGGGATTATTATCTGGATTGGAACAACTTTGACAGCACCGGCAAAGAAGATGTGGATGCGCTGATACACAGTTTCTGGGTCAAAATGGGCAGCGGCATTCACATGTCCGCAGACGAAAACACGATTAATGAAGCACGCAATGTGCTGGAGATCGCACCGGATATACGACTGACCCGCAGCCTGATAAAGAAACAGTATCGACATTTACTGCACAGGCACCATCCTGACAAAGGCGGGGAGAATCCGGTTGCTGCTGAACTGGTTAGGGCCTGTGAAGTATTACTGAGTGCGGTTAAGCAGGAACCGCTGGCCTAAACATTATCGGTACGTAATCCGCCGAAATAGATTTTCATCAGGATGGGGGCTTTCGTGGTGATGTCGAAGGCTTCCGGTGCTTCCAGATATTCCGACAAAATACCACGCATAAAACAGTTCATCGCCAGGGTGTAATCTTCCGGTGTGATATCTGCAGACAGCTGGCCTAATTTAATAGCCCGTTTGTAGTAGGCAGAGAACGCCTGAATCTTTTCGTATTTTGCCGTAGTGTGCTTTTCCTGACTACACTTCAAATCACCACTGTAATCACATTTTAACATGAAAAGTGTAAGTGTTTTACGTAGTTGCTCATCTTGATCGAGATCGAGGAATATGTTCGTACATAACTCCTGTAACTGACCGACAGGATTGGGGTGTTCAGCTTCCAGTCCTTCCATGATCCGTTCGATAAAAGGAGTATGCAGGTTCTCATGAAGCGCATCGAAGATCTCCATTTTGTTTTTAAAGTGCCAGTACACGGCACCCCTTGTCACATCTGCCTTGCGGGCGATTTCTTCCAGGGATGCTTTAGCGACACCGCGCTCTGTAAAAACATCGACAGCGGCCTTTAATATGGTCTGTTTTGTGAGCTCAGCATCTTCTTTTGTTCTGCGCATCGTATTCTCCGCGAGATTGACAACATACATACAAGAACGTATCTTTAGAAGGTAAACCTTTAATGTGCAATTGTCCAGCCCCCGTGGCTGTATCAGGAAGACTTATTGTTATGAAAAAACTGTTTTTAACTGCCGTCACAGCGATAGCGCTGGCCGTTGCCGGTGGCTGTTCTGACCAAAACGGGCAACAAGCCGCTCAGGCAAGCCAGGGTGGTCAGCAACCCGCACCTTCTGTGTCTGTAGTGACAATTGCCAGTCAGCAGGTAGAGCACACGGTTACACTGCCCGGGCGTGTAAGCCCGATGCGCCAGTCGCAGGTGCGTCCGCAGGTAGAGGGTGTGCTTACCGAACGCTTGTTTGAAGAAGGTGCACTGGTGGAAAAAGGCCAGCAACTTTATCAAATCGATGATGCCCGTTTCGCAGCACAACTGGCCAGTGCGAAAGCTGATCTGAAAAGTGCGCAGGCGAGTTTGAAAACGCTGGAAGCACGTTCAGCCCGTTATAAAGATTTGCTCAGCCGCAACGCCGTCAGCCGTCAGGAGTATGATGATGCACTGGCTGAAGCCGAGCAGGCAGAAGCGCAAATCAGTGTCGCCCAGGCCGCGGTAGATTTAGCCAAAGTGGATTTAGACTACACCAAAGTGTATGCCCCTATCAGCGGTCAGATCAGCCGCAGTTATGTCACCGTCGGTTCGCTGGTAACAGCCAATCAGGAACAACAACTGGCTACCATTACCCAGTTGAATCCGGTTTATGTTGATATGCAGCAAAGCGGCAAAGGTGTTCTGACACTGCGTAAAGCGATGCAGCAAAGTGGCACACTGCCGGTGAAGCTGATTCTGGATGAAACCACAGGTGAAGCGTATGAACATCAGGGTGAACTGAAATTCTCTGAAGTGACGGTAGATGAAACAACCGGTGCGGTTGCACTGCGTGCAGAACTGCCTAACCCTGATTCACTGTTGATGCCGGGTCTTTTCGTGAAAGCCACCGTGGTGCTGTCTAACACCGATGAGTTACTGGTACCGCAACGTGCGACCACCCGTCAGCCAGACGGTTCGATGGTGGTAATGACGGTGAATGCGTCAGACAAAGTTGAACCCCGCCAGATCACTGTATCAGGTGCATGGCAGGATCAGTACATGGTGAAAGGTGGCGTGCAGGCTGGTGACAGAGTCATTGTGACCGGTTATCAGAAAGTGCAGCCGGGTATGCAGGTGAATGCTAAACCCTGGCAGGCCGGTAACGCTCAGGCGAAAAACGGACAGTAAGCGCGACTAATTTTCAGGCAGGAACACATTCTTTATGGCACGTTTTTTTATTGATCGCCCTGTGTTTGCATGGGTGCTGGCTCTGATCACAATTATGGCCGGCCTCTTGTCAATACAAGGTCTTCCCATCGAACAGTATCCCAAGGTTGCCCCTCCCTCGGTAACCATCAGTGCGTCCTATCCGGGCGCCTCTGCGGAAACTATCGAAAATACCGTCACCCAAATCATTGAGCAAAGCCTGTCGGGCATCGACAATCTGCGTTATTTCACATCAAGCAGTGAAAATACCCGGATGACGATTACCCTGACCTTTGAGCCGGGCACTGACCCGGACACCGCGCAGGTTCAGACTCAGAACAAGGTACAAAGCTCCGTCTCTCTGTTACCTACACAGGTTCAGCAGCAGGGCGTAACCGTGACCAAATCAAACGATACGTTTGCTGTGGTTATCGGTTTCTACTCTAAAGACGGGCGCTTGTCACAGTTCGATTTGAGTGACCTGCTGGTATCAGAATATCAGGATCCCATTTCCCGTGTGAACGGCGTGGGTACAACCCGTGTATTCGGTGCCCAGCGTTCTATGCGTATCTGGCTGGACCCTGACAAACTGTACAGCTACAACATGACGCCTGTGGATGTTCAGGGCGCAGTACAAACCCAGAATACAGACATTTCTGCCGGACAACTGGGTGGTCTGCCGGCCATTGAAGGTCAGCAAATCAATGCCACTATCACGGCGCAGTCTATCCTGCGTACCGTGGAAGATTTCGAAAATATTGTATTGCGGGTTAACACCGACGGTTCACAGGTGCGCGTGAAAGACGTGGCGCGGGTTGAACTGGGCTCTGAAAACTACAGCTATATTGCCCGTTATAACCGTCAGCCGGCGTCCGGTATGGCGGTATCTCTGGCGACCGGTGCCAACGCTCTGGACACCATTGAGCGGGTAAAAGC
>NZ_CFHOXV010000067.1:0-11568 GCF_984505615.1 Alteromonas sp.
GTAGAAAAGCTCAGGGCTTTGAGTATTACTCCTTACGACATCCTCTATATGCTTACGAATGATGAAGTCAAAGCTGTTGTCGAAAGTATGGGTATCAAGAAACGCGGTAATCTTCGCCTTAATATTCTTGCGAGTTTTGCGGACGCGACAGATAAGCTCATAGACAATTATGGGGCCTTGGCACGGAGAGACCTCGCAACATTAAAAGCTGACAATATCGAGATAGCTGAGGCTGACTTGGGCGTTAAGTTCGAAGAGGTTACCAAAGCTATATTTGAACAGCTGGGATTGTTGGTCGATGAAGATCTCCGCAGAGCCATAAACACAGCTAAAGACAAAGCTGATGTACTCATTTCACTCAGTGAAGACGATGTAATTGTTGGGGAAGCTAAAACCTGCAAAAACGGTGATTTTGCAAAATACTCTACTACTTCACGACAGGTTAAGGCTTATGTAAATCGATGTGAGCAGGCAGGAAAGCGAGTTGCTCAGGTGCTTATTGTCGCTCCAACGTTTTCTGATGACTTCGTAGAAAGTGCAGAAATGGATACAGAAGTTAATATCTCACTTCTTGAGGCAGATGGACTGAAGAAAATTCTTGATGCATATAAAGCGCGTCGTAACCCCAAGTTTTCTGCGAAGTTGTTTACCAAAGGTGGTCTTCTTAAAGCCGATCTTATAGCAAAAAATATTTAGCAAAAGGGGCTAAAATTATGCCGCCACGAACTTTTCCAATTTAGGTAATCAGCCCTCGAAGTTATTGGAGGTCTTTTGTTTATTGAATACAAACGGAAGTTTTTAGAGAGTTAAAAGGCTAACCACTTGATAAACATAATCGAAATTCAACAACGGATGACCCAGGGGGTTACCAAACCCTGGCTGTGCCGTGGAGATGATGGAAAACTTTACGTCGTTAAGAGGTTGAATGCCGCATATCTCGGATGTATCTATGAATGGATTGCAGCCCAGTTGGGTACTCGATTTGGCCTGCCTGTACCTGATTCTCAACTAGTGTATATCGATGAACTTCTAGTTGAAGGCGACGATGAGTTAACTAACGATTTGGGATGTGGAATCGCGTTCGCTTCAGAGTTGAAAGATAGCTTGCAGGAAGTGAATTTAGATAGACTTAGGGAAGTAAAAAAATCTCTGTTATTGGATCTTTTTATGTTTGATTACTGGATAAAAAACAGTGATAGAACGCTGACTGATAAGGGGGGCAACCCTAATCTCTACTATAACATCGTTACTGGCGATTTGGTGGTATTTGACCACAACTTGGCCTTTGAGCATGACTTTTCCAGTCTTGATCACAAAAGTATTCATGCAGCGAGTTCGGTAATTAAGGGGCAAACTGATCTATTTACAGATGTGATTGATAAAGCACACTATCAAGCTAAATTTGAAGAAGCTATGTTAGACTTTGATGCAGTCATTAATATCATACCTCAAGAATGGCTCGATGGACTTAAAGATGCCGATGGAGAAATAGATAGAATACGGGTACTATTGAACGACTTTGGAAACGAAAACTTTTGGGAGGCTTTAGCATGATTAACAGCAATTCTGTATACGAGTATGCAGTAGTACGCTTTATGCCTTTCATTGAGACAAGAGAGTTTGCAAACGTAGGTATTGTCTTGATCGAGCCTAAAGAAGGACGGCTTATCTTCAAGGTATCTCCAAAACGTTTTGGCAGAGTGACGAATTTCTTCGAAGAAATGGATAAACAGCTTTACAAACAAGCGGTTGAATCATTTACCGATGAATTAACGAGGCTACAGAGCTTTTGTCGAGCAAACCATCTAAGAAATAAAGAATTAATCGGCGTTTTTAGAGAACTTACGCGTCAGCGTGAATCTGTAATGCATTTTGGTAATGTCAGCAGGGTTTTAGCTAATGAAAGAGCTGAAAAAATGTTGGATAAGTTGTATCAAAAATTTGTTGCCCGTGATTTTGTAAATCAAAAGTACCGAGAGCAACAAATGGTCAAAGCTCTACGCGAGACTTTTGCTAATGAACTGGCTCACAAGTACAGCGAACGAAAGTTAAAAGCTGGGATTTACGAATTCACACTTCCTTTTGTAAGGAATACTAGTCAAGGCAAACGTATTATTAAACCGTTGGCTTTCGATCAGAAGACCGCAATGAGTGCTGCTGAGCATGGACTTATGTGGGTGAATCGGATGAAGGCTTTAGTTGAGAAGAACATTGTTATGCCGGAACAGGCGCTCATTGCAGTGGAGCCTCCCCTTAAGCCACATAATGACTTCAAAGAGGTTTATGACGAAGTCACAAGCTCGGTGGAAGACCTCGGCATTAATTTAGAGCAATTTGAGAACATAAGTAATATCGTCTCTTTTGCTCGTGATTCTGGGGATTACATCGATTCTTCAACTTCGTGGCAATAGTTTAGGCCCCTAATTCAGGGGGGCCAAATAGGGGCCAAATTGAGAGTGATATTGAGTTATATTCAGTGATGGAAAGAATGAAAACACCGCTACAAGCCGCGAAATATCGCATAGCATCACAAATCATCAACGAAGCCTCATTTGGCTTCAAAATGCCGTTTTAATCAATGAAATTCAGTCCGCTTCTGGGTGAGCTTATCGAAGCGCTCACCTGTTTGCCCGGTGTGGGCAATAAAAGCGCCCAGCGTATGGCGTTTCACCTGCTCGAACGAAACAGGGATGGTGCCATGAAGTTGGGCACCGTGCTGCATAATGCCATGGAGCACATTCAGCATTGCCAGCAATGCCGCACGTTTACCGAAGATGATGTGTGCGAAATCTGCCGTTCGCCGAAACGTCAGGAAGCGGGTGTATTGTGCATTGTCGAAAGTCCGCAGGATGTGCTGGCCATCGAGCAAACTATGACATTTACCGGTACATACTTTGTCTTGATGGGACATTTGTCGCCCATCGACGGTATCGGGCCGGCTGACATCGGGCTGACTGAACTGGAAACGCGACTTAAAGCCTCTCCGGTATCTGAAGTCATTCTGGCAACGAACCCTACTGTAGAGGGCGAAGCCACGGCACATTATATTGCGCAAATGTGTAACGGGCTTGATATCACGGCAAGCCGGATAGCGCATGGTGTACCGGTAGGTGGCGAATTAGAATATATCGACGGCAGCACGCTGACCCACGCGTTCTCCGGTCGCCGCACGCTTTAAGCTTCAGCATTTTTCTGCTCTGTCATTACCGTTGGCAGAGCATCATTTCACTCAATTTTATCAAATCTGATAAAAACCCTACTTTTCAGGTTGAAATTATTCCGGCCCGACCTTACTTCCTAGACTGAAATTGATTCAAATAGCTAGGAGACTCTGGTTTATGGCTGAAGCAGCCCAACAAGAAAAACATGGTTTTCAGACTGAAGTAAAACAGCTTCTGCAACTGATGATTCATTCTTTGTATTCCAACAAAGAAATCTTCCTTCGTGAACTGGTATCGAACGCAGCCGATGCTGCCGATAAATTACGCTTCCGCGCACTGGAAAATAACAGTCTGTACGAAGGCGACGGCGAACTGAACGTGAAGATCAGTACCGATGCTGATGCAGGTACCATTACCATTGCTGATAACGGCATTGGTATGACGAAAGAAGAAGTTATTGCGAATCTGGGTACCATTGCAAAATCTGGTACTAAGGATTTCTTTAGTAAGCTTTCCGGTGATGCGGCAAAAGACTCACAACTGATAGGTCAGTTTGGTGTGGGCTTTTACTCAGCATTCATCGTGGCTGATAAAGTGACAGTAAGAACCCGTGCTGCCGGCACTGACGCCAGTCAGGGCGTTGAGTGGATTTCTGACGGTGAAGGTGAATTCACTGTAGCAGAAATTAACAAGCCTGCCCGCGGCACTGAAATTGTTCTGCACATCCGTGAAGAAGAAAAAGAGTTTGTTGATAACTGGCGTCTGCGCTCAATCATCAGCAAATATTCCGACCACATCAGCATTCCGGTGCAAATGTGGAAAGATGAGATCCCTGAAAGTGAAGGTCCTGACAGTGAAAAAACACCGGCTGTTCCCGGCGAATGGGAGAGTGTAAACAAAGCGACGGCATTGTGGACACGGGATAAGTCAGATATCTCTGAAGAAGAATATAAAGAATTCTATAAGCACATTTCTCATGACTTTGCTGATCCATTGGCATGGGCGCACAACAAAGTAGAAGGTAAGAGTGAGTACACCAGCTTACTTTACATTCCTTCTAAAGCGCCGTTTGATATGTGGAACCGTGATCAGAATCATGGTCTGAAGCTTTATGTCCAGCGTGTATTCATTATGGATGACGCTGAACAGTTTATGCCAACGTACCTGCGTTTCGTAAAAGGTCTGCTTGATTCCAACGACCTGCCGCTGAACGTTTCCCGTGAAATTCTGCAGGATAACAAAGTCACCCAGACGTTGCGTCAGGGTTGTACTAAGCGCGTATTGCAGATGCTGGAGAAAATGGCGAAGAACGACAGCGAAAAGTATCAGTCGTTCTGGGGTGAATTTGGTAACGTGCTGAAAGAAGGTCCTGCCGAAGACTTCAGCAACAAAGATAAAATTGCCGGTCTGCTTCGCTTCTCGTCAACACATGGTGATTCCGATGCGCAAACTGTGTCTCTGGATGATTACATTGGTCGCATGAAGGAAGGTCAGGACAAAATTTACTTTGTCACCGCTGACAGTCTGCAAGCTGCGAAAACCAGCCCGCACCTGGAGTTCTTCCGCAAGAAAGGCATCGAAGTGTTGCTGATGGGCGAGCGCATTGACGAATGGTTAATGTCTCACCTGACTGAGTACAATGAGAAGTCTTTCCAGTCTATTGCTAAAGGTGATTTAGATTTAGGTGACCTTGACGACGAGGAAACCAAAAAGGCTCAGGAAGAAGCAGAAAAAGAAGTGGAAGGTGTGCTTGAGCGCGCGAAAACTGCATTGGGTGACAAAGTTGTCGACGTGAAATTTACTCACCGTCTGACAGAATCACCTGCAGTGATCACCGCTGATGAAAACGGCATGACCACGCAGATGATGAAGCTGATGCAGGCTGCCGGTCAGACAGTACCGGATGTGAAATACCACTTCGAACTGAATCCTGAGCACCAGTTAGTGAAAAAGCTGGCTGATGTACAGGATGAAGCTCTGTTTAATCAGTGGGTAGGCGTATTGTACGATCAGGCAGCATTGTCTGAGCAGGGCAGTCTGAAAGACCCGTCCAGTTTTGTACGCAATTTAAACAGTCTGTTAATGAGTATGGCAAAATAAAGCCAGTTCACCGACTGTAAACATATGAAAACGGGTCTTTATGGCCCGTTTTTATTTTAACTATCACTTATATTTATTTAGGAAAGATAATTCCCTACAAATCAATACTCTGTTCCTGCTGCTTAACCTTTAATGACTGGCTGTTAAAGAAATGTATGTCTTCACGCCTTCGCATGCCCTTACGACTATTGTTCATAAACCATGCGACATAAGTCGTATAATCTGACTCTGTACTTGCTATGGGCTTGTTTCGCTGATGCTTAGTGTGTAAAGTGCCCAACAGTTGAGAAAATAAAGCGGAGAGCGCAAAATGCGAATCATTCTTCTGGGCGCACCAGGCGCCGGTAAGGGAACTCAGGCACAATTTCTGATGGGGAAATACGGTATTCCTCAAATCTCTACTGGTGACATGTTGCGTTCGGCCATCAAGGCCGGCACTGAACTTGGTCTTGCGGCCAAGCGTGTAATGGACGAAGGTAAACTGGTGTCTGATGACATCATTATTGGTCTGGTTAAAGAGCGTATTGCCCAGGACGACTGCAAGCAAGGTTTCCTGCTTGACGGTTTTCCCCGTACCATCCCTCAGGCTGATGCAATGAAAGAAGCAGGCGTATCTGTAGATCATTGCATTGAGTTTGACGTACCTGATGATGTCATCGTTGAGCGTATGGGCGGCCGTCGTGTACACCCTGCCTCAGGTCGTGTTTATCACGTTGTTTACAATCCACCAAAAGTGGAAGGTAAAGATGATGAAACCGGTGAAGAACTGATCATCCGTGATGACGACAAAGAAGAAACAGTACGTAAGCGTTTAGGCGTGTACCACGAGCAAACTAAGCCTCTGGTAAACTACTATTCTGCAGAAGCTGAAGCCGGAAACTGCCAGTACCACAAGCTGGACGGTACCAAACCGGTAGAACAGGTCAGCAATGAACTGGCTGAGCTTCTCGGTTAAAAATTCTTACCAAAGGCCGCATCAAGCGGCCTTTTTTTATACTTCACTGTCAAAGCGGGTAAAAGGCTTTGCCAGCGTGCCGCTTAATTGCCAGAATAGACGCCAATAACCCATTATTAAACCTGACGATTATGAGTTTCCCGATTACTGCGTTTTACGCAAGTCTGTTAGCCTTGTGTTATATCTACCTGTCATTCGCCGTTATTAATGTCCGCCGCAGCGCCCGGATCGGTGTGGGTGACGGAGGAAATGATGAACTTACCCGTGCCATTCGTGTACACGGCAATTTCAGCGAATATGTGCCAATTACACTTATTCTGCTGGCGTGCCTGGAGAGCTTACATCCCCAGCACTGGGTATTGCACGCGGGTGGCTGCGCTATATTATTTGGCCGCATTCTCCATGCTTACGGCTTGCGTCACAGTGATGGAACAAGCTGGCAACGTTTATCAGGGATGCTCCTGACGTTCTTGTCTATACTGTTTCTTGCCTGCTCGAACCTGTTTATGATCCACTACCTGATTTAGTTTATGTCTGAGTTATTATCTGATTTTTCTGCTCTGGTGACCCCGGTCTGCCTCATTGACGAGAATAAGTTGCGGGCGAACAGCGAACGCATGCAGGAGAAATGTCGCCGGGACGGCGTGAGACTGCGGCCTCATGTTAAAACACTGAAGAGCCGTGAAGCTGCGGAAATTTATGCACCGCGGCCCGGGCCTGTCACTGTTTCCACACTGGAAGAAGCCCGTTACTTTGCGCAGGCCGGTTACAAAGATATTCTGTATGCGGTGGGTATAACGCCGAATAAATTCTCTGCGGTTAATGAACTTCTGGAACGTGGCGTCGACCTGATTGTTGTCGTTGACAATGAAGCGGCGGTGGAGGCGCTGGTAAAAGCCCGCCGTACTTTCATTGTGCCCCTGCGGGTAATGATAGAACTGGATGTTGATGATCACCGTGCCGGTGCCGGGCCTGAGAGCATGCAATTGATCTCTATGGCTGAGCAATTGCACAACACTGCGCATATCCGTTTTTCCGGCTTGATGGCCCATGCAGGTGCATCTTACGGGTGTAACTCGCCCGAAGCGCAATATGCCATGGCAGAACAGGAATGCAGTCGTACGGTACTGGCGGCGAACAGGCTCAAAGCTGCGGGATTACCTGTTGACATCATTTCTGTGGGATCTACGCCAACAGCGTTGTCTGATTATAAGCCCGGAGGCGTTACCGAGATCCGTGCCGGTGTGTACGCAACGTTTGATCTGGTGATGGCCGGTTTGGGGGTTTGTTCAGTATCTGACATTGCAATGAGTGTGTTGACGACCGTCATTGGTCATCAGATGAAGAAGAATCAGGTACTGGTGGATGCAGGCTGGATGGGACTGTCGAGAGATAAAGGCTCTGACTCCCACGGATATGGTCTGGTCGCTGATGCCGGGGGCAATATACTGGATGGCTGGTATGTCAGCCAGACAAATCAGGAACACGGTATCATTGAGCATAAAGATGGTTTACCTGTACCGGATGAAGGTTTCGGATTCGGCCGTCAACTCCGGATCTTGCCAAATCATGCCTGTGCGACGGCGGGTCAGTACCGGCGTTACCACGTTACCCGTGACAACCGCACCGTCAGCGCTATCTGGCATAGTGCTGACGGCTGGTGATACGTTACAGTGACTGCTTTAGTACTTCAATAAGCGAAGGTGTTGCTCTTCCCAGCAGACGGTGTAATTCATCGCTTGAGCCGGAAAGGCCGCCTTCTTTTGCATGATGCTCTGAATCTGCCAGCACATGAGCAAAGCCTTCCGGCAGACCGGCAACATCCTGCAGGAATTGTTTGTAACCCTCATAATTCATTGATTCAAAATGAACGGGCTTACCGGTTACAGCGCTGACAGCGTCTGCATATCCCTGCAGAGTAAACGAAGCATCACCGGCCAGCTCATACACGTTTCCTTTGTGCGCAGATATATCTGTCAGCACATTCGCTGCTGCCTCTGCGTAATCATTGCGGGTTGCTGAATCAATGCGGCCATAACCGGCCACGCCGGCCAGCACGCCGGCGTCAATAACAGCCTGTAGACCCTGCGTGTAGTTCTCTGTGTACCAGCCGTTCCGTAAAATCACGTAATCCATGCCGGAAGCCTGAATGCGTTGCTCTGTGGCTTTGTGCTCTTCTGCCAGCATCAGAGATGAAGTGTCTGCCCGTAACAAGCTTGAATACACCAGGGTTTTCACACCGGCGCGTTTAGCCGCATCGATTACATTGGCATGTTGTTCAATACGCTGTCCGATTTCACTACCTGAAATGAGAAACAGTGTCGTGATACCGGTCAGTGCATCTGTCAGCGTGTCAGGTTCACTGTAGTCGAAGTGCCGTGAGACAATATCAGCAAACATAGCTTGCGACTTGCCGGGGTCTCTGACCAGCGTGATCAAAGAGTCTGCGGATTTTTTCGTTAGCAGGTGTTTAATTGTCAGTTGACCTAACTGACCTGTTGCACCGGTAATTCCAATCATGATTGTTCTCCTGTTAAAACTATTTTGCCGTGCCGTATTGGACGGATGACTGGATTATGGTGCTTTGTAGTTGCTATGATAAGTAGGACAAAAGTGAATGTAGTGTTCGTAAAATGAGTACAATTGATTTTGCCTATCTCAGGCACCTGGCAATATTTTGTGTGGTGGCAGAGCAGGGGAGTTTTGCTGCTGCAGCCAGAGTGTTGCATACCAGCCGTTCGAGAGTCAGTGAGCAGGTTGCAGATTTGGAGGGCGCTTTAGGCAGCAGGCTGCTTCAGCGTTCAACCAGAAAATTAATGCTTACAGAGGAAGGTCAGCGTGTTTTCAGCCGTGCAACTATTCTGCAGGAAGTACTTGAGGATATAGATAGCATTACGAATACCCGTGTTCCTGCCGGCCGCGTCGCCATTACCATGAATCATGATATTGCCCATAAGTTTGTACTGCCCGCACTGGATGGGTTTATCCGGCAGTTTCCTGAGGTTCAGATTGATTTTGTACTGGATGACGAGCGGGTTGATTTAATCTCAGAGAAAATTGATCTGGCAATCAGGATTGGATTACCCCGCGATGCCTCGCTGATTGCCAGGGTATTGCATGAGGAAACATTTGCGATATATGCACAGCCTGCAATGCTGGACCGACTTGGTGAACCGGAGAGCCTCGACGCGTTGGAAGCATTGCCCTGGGTGTTGCTGGATTTACCTCACTGGCACAATAATGTGCGGTTACAAAGTAAAGACAGCAGCAGAACCATAACACCTTCCAGATATTACAGAAGTAACTCGCCCCATTTGATCCACAAGATGGCGGCTATGGGAACGGGGGTGGCCTTACTGTTGCCATCTACGGTAAAAGAAGAAACAGAGCGGGGAGAGCTGGTTCAGATATTGCCGGGGTGGCATGGGGAACGCACGGCTTTTTCACTGGTGTATCCGTCGCGGAAAAACTTACCGCAGCGCACACGGGTGCTGATTGACTACCTTGTGTCCGCTAATATATTCAAATAAAAAAACGGCACCGGGAGCAGGTGCCGTTTTTATGTTTAATTGCAGTAAAACCCTTCCGGATTATTCACCGGTGCTTTTATGCTCAAGGGCCGCAGAGCCGATAGCGATCTGTTTAGGCTTTTTAGCTTCAGGGATAACTCTTTCCAGATCGACACTCAGCAAACCATTTTCGAGATCTGCGCTTAATACATTTACATGATCACCAAGCTGGAATTTGCGTTCAAAATTGCGCTCTGAAATACCTTTGTGAAGGAATTTACGCGATGACTCTTTGTCATCAGCAGCCTTGCTGCCTGTCACGGTCAGCGTATTTTCCTGTACTTCAATAGTGATTTCGCTTTCTGCAAATCCGGCTACTGCCATTGCGATGCGATATTTATTTTCCTCCAGCAATTCAATGTTATACGGAGGAAAAGCGCTCTGGTTTTCAAACCGGGTAGCATTGTCAATGAATGACGCCAGACGGTCTGAGCCGATAAATGAACGGTAAAGTGGTGATAAATCAATAGTTCTCATAGTCATATCCTTCCAATTAAGCAATATGTAATTGTCAGAGCCCCGTATCCGGCGACTCAGGTTATTCCGTGCCTGCACCTGCAGGCACGTAAAAATAAAATCGTTAGTTAAATGAGGTCTGTGTATACAGACCAGAATAGCTTACCCGTGGCTGGCCGGTGTATTGCCGATTTCGATGCGACGTGGTTTCTTCGCCTCAGGCACAACACGCTCAAGGTCAATATGTAACAGGCCGTGCTGCATATCTGCGCCGGTCACTTTTACATGATCACCAAGCTGGAATTTACGCTCAAAGCTGCGCTCTGAAATTCCTTTGTGCAGGTATTGTTTTTTGCCGGCTTCGTCATTTTCAGCAGGGGCTTTTTTGCCCGTTACCGTTAACGTGTTGTCTTCGGAGACAATGTTAACTTCTTCAGTTGTAAATCCGGCAATCGCCATGGACACACGATATTTATCGTCGCCAAGCAATTCAATATTATAAGGGGGATAAGCAGTCTGGCTCTCAGAACGTGAAGCTGCATCTACAAGTGATGCCAAACGGTCAGAACCAATGAAAGAACGGTAAAGTGGAGATAGATCGATAGTACGCATAGTCATATCCTTTTTATAAAGCAATATGTTTAAAATGTTTGCCCCGACATTGCGGCGGCGGTTCTGTCGGCCTTGCTATCAAGCGCCGACAATTACTATGTAGGTGCTAAAAAAGTCTTTTCAACACCTCAAAGCAAAAAAATTTAAATTTTTTTATTTCAGTGCCTGAAATGTACGTGCAAGCCTTGGCATATAAGCGTTGTCATTATCCAGTGAATAAGCGATATGCGACGCCTTACCGATGATTTCATCCATAGGAATAAAGCCATGCACTCTGGAATCGGCCGAGTTATTACGGTTGTCGCCCAGCACCAGCACGTGATTTTCCGGAACAGTCACCGTATTAAATGATGCCAACGGTGAGCCATTCTTATCCAGATGGATCTGATGAAGCACTTTACCCAATAGCTCCTGCTGATTCTCATCATCGCCGGAATACAATAAGGGCTTATTGTTCAGATACAAGATGTTATTCCGCATGGCAATTCTGTCACCGGGTAAGCCCACAACACGTTTAATCAGTCGGTTATCTGCCGCCTTGCTGTCGAACACAATTATATCTCCGCGGACAGGGGAGCCTGTTTCAGTCAGACTGATGTCAGTAAACGGCACTTTGATTTCATAGGCCAGCTTATTCACAAATATGCGATCGCCAACCTGAATGGTAGGTTCCATTGAACCGGAAGGGATGTAATACCAGTCTGCCACACCGGCG
>NZ_CFHOXV010000068.1:0-11391 GCF_984505615.1 Alteromonas sp.
CCAACCCCGTTATCGACATTTACTGTTGCAATAACGAGGCGGACCATACATTTTTTGTGCCCGCAAAAGCGGGCAGATGTGTAAAGAAACCGGATTCAGAAGATCCGGTTGAGCCCGTTTAATGCTGCCACCCGGTATGCTTCTGCCATGGTAGGGTAATTGAAGGTGGTATTTACAAAGTAATCAATCGTATTCCCGCCATCTTTTTGCTGCATGATTGCCTGGCCGATGTGCACGATTTCAGAAGCACGCTCTCCGAAGCAGTGAATACCCAATACTTCTTTGGTTTCACGGTGGAAGAGGATTTTAAGGCTGCCCACGGTGGTGGATGCAATTTGCGCGCGGGCAAGGTGCTTAAACTGGGCACGGCCTACTTCATAAGGCACTTTCAAAGCAGTCAGTTCCTGCTCATTTTTACCCACAGAGCTGATTTCAGGAATTGTATAAATACCGGTGGGGATGTCTTCAACCAGGCCAGAGTTTGCTTTACCGGAAATCATGGCTTCTGCGGCAGAGCGGCCCTGATTGTAGGCTGCAGAGGCCAGACTCGGGTAACCAATCACATCACCGACCGCGAAGATATTATCGATTTCGGTACGGTAATTCTCATCTACCCGCAGTTGTCCCCGTGAGTCGGCTTTGAGCCCCACCGCATCGAGATTGAGCATGTCAGTATTACCGGTACGGCCGTTAGCAAACAGCAGACAGTCTGCTTTCATGCGTTTGCCGGACTCCAGTTCCATGATCACACAGTCGTCATGGCCTTGTACGCTCTTATAGGTTTCAGTGTGACGGATAACCACACCGTTGTTCCACAGGTGATAGCTCAGGGCGTCTGAGATTTCTGCATCAAGGAATGACAGCAGACGATCCCGCATATTCACCAGATCCACTTTCACACCCATACCCCGGAAAATACTGGCGTATTCAGAACCGATAACCCCGGCACCGTAAATAATGATGTTCTGCGGCTCATGCTTAAGCGACAAAATGGTGTCTGAGTTATAAATACGGGGGTGATTAAAATCTATATCCTTAGGTGAGTAAGGGCGTGAACCGGTTGCAAGGGCAACCTGACGTGCAGTGATAAGATCCTTAGAGCCATCGGGACGCACAATTTGTATGGTATTTTTATCAACAAAGCTGGCCTCACCGTGGATCAGGCTTACCCGGTTTCTGTCGTAAAATGATGTACGCAAACGGGATTGCTTCTTAATCACGCCGCTTGCATGACTCATGATGTCCTGAAAAGTAACGTGGCGGGCAACCTGATTTTCCGAAAACAGTGAAGTGGTATTGTATTCAATCAAACGGCTGACTGAGTGACGTAGAGCTTTTGACGGAATTGTGCCCCAGTGAGTACAGCCACCGCCGACTGCTTCGTAGCGCTCAATAACGGCGACTTTCTGACCGGCTTTGGCAAGCTGCATGGCCACACCTTCACCACCGGGTCCGGTGCCGATCACAATGGCGTCAAACTGATAAGAAGGTTCTGCGACTTTCGCTGTTTTCTTTGTCATGGTCGAAAATACTCAATGGTTGCTGTACCGGCGGGAACCGGTAGATACGTTGCTGGACTGGAATAGTGTCATGCAAAGTCTAGCAACATTCTGATAAGAAAGACAAAGTTTCCGTTGCCCATTTCCGGTTTCATCATGCTTTTTTAGCGTCGGGCAGCGCCATCGGAAACGTCATGATAAATTCTGTGCCGTTGCCTTCTTTCGACGTAAAAACAATCCTGCCGCCGAGCAAATTAGTAACCCACTGGTGAACGAGGTGCATACCAAGACCGGTATTGCCTTTGTTGCGTGCTGAAGTCACAAAAGGCTCGAATATAGTGTGCTGAATTTCATCCAGAATACCGCAGCCATCGTCTCTGACTCTAACTTCAAAACTGTTCCCCTTCTCACGGGCTGTGATGCATACTTCCCCGTTACGTTTATTCGCAAAGGCATGCTCAAAGGCATTGGTGATAAGGTTCTGTAAAATTTGAGAGTAAAGGCCGGGGAAGCTCACAATTTCCAGCGTTTCCGGTATGTCTACTGTTAGTTTTACCCGTTTGGCGCTGGCCTGAGCTTCCAGCGTGCGGACCAGATCACCCACTACTCTGTGCAGAGAAAACTTCACCGGCGTTTCGCTTCCGCGGTCCACCGCCAGCCGTTTAAAACGCTTGATGAGCTCGGTTACACGTTCAAGGTTATGCTTCGACAGGGCCACACTTTCCCTGGTATATGCCACGTAAGCATCGAGATCTGAGCGGGTCAGTCCGGTACTGATTTTCTTTTCCAGTGCGTCGAGCTGGTTATCAATAGCCGATACGCACATGGTTGTTCCGCCAATGGGGGTGCTCAGTTCATGGGCAACACCGGCTACCAGCATGCCCAGAGACGCCATTTTCTCTGACTCGACCAGTTCGTCACGGAGACGGGTTTGCTTATCCAGAGCGGATTTCAAATCCTGTTTCTCCGTTAACAGCTGATCTGTCAGATGGGTAACATGGGACAGCTGTTTCAGGTCCCGGGTAATCAGTAAGCCGGCAATAAAAAAGCAACAAACGAAGGAGATTAATCCAGGTAACAGCGCGTCTTTTACCAGCAAACCGTGGTACTCGGCGGGTGTGCGGGTGAGAATGAAGTACGGGTCAACCGTGTGCGTATGCTTCATTCTTAACTGCAAGGCTGCACCGCTGAACAACGCATCTTCTTCTCCGGAGACCAGGGAAACAGCTTTGTTGTTTTTTAGTTTCTCGAGAATATCAGGTTGAGCCAGCTTAATGTTCGCAGGCGTGATCCCGCGGCTGGCGGTCCATTCTTTTTTTGCATCAGGGTGCAGCATCCATTGAATAGCACCTTCGGAAATCAAAAGCTGCGTTTGTGTTTCTTCAAAGGTTTTCAGGTGATCGAATAAAGACGTCAGGTCAAAATTAATCACCAGGAAGCCTTCTCCCAAAGGGTGAGAAGGAAACGTATGCAGGATTGCCCGCACGGTCGGCTGAAAGGGCGTGACCAGCACACCATTTTCCATATTCAGATCGATGGAAGAAAGCGTCATGATCCCGGCCGGCTTTTGCTGTGCCTGCTTAAAGTAATATCGGGTGGATTTATCCTGGAGCTGTTCCGGCGGGACAATCTGAACGCCGTCGGCAAGAAAATTGACCCGTACCGTTTCAACCCCTTCGGGGTTCAGCCATCGCATTTGGGATACATTATTAAGCACACGGCCAATGCGCAGAAACAATTGAGCTTCTGTTTCATCCTGTAGCCCGGCAGACATAATGTCTACCAGGTGCTCGTTTGCCAGCCTGGCGACATTGGTAATGTCACCCAGTTCCTGACTGAAAGCGGTGTTGACCGATGATATGACGGACGTATGCTCAACACTCAGTGACTGCATCGACTGGTTATAGAACCATTGATAGACCAGTGAGCCAGTCAGTACAGACAAAATAAAGTTGCACAGATATAACCAGCAGGCCCTTTGCCAGTGTTTTTTCTCACTCATCGCTGCTGTCCGTTAAGCCAGTCGATAAGGTCGGGTAATGCCATGGGACGGGCAAACAGAAAACCTTGTCCGGTTTCATACCCTTTGCTCAACAATGCTTCCCGTTGTCCTTCAGTTTCAATGCCCTCAGCAACAACCTGAAAATGACATTGTTCAGATAGCCTGTGCACCATGTCCAGAATATGATCAGGAGAGTTCGGGGTCGCGGTATTTAATGTATCGACAAAGCTCTTATCCACTTTCAGTGCTGAGGCCGACAATGTACTGAGGTGAGCCAGCGAAGAATAGCCGGTACCAAAGTCATCAATACTGACTTTGATCCCCATTTTCATCAACGTATTGAGTATCGGGTTGATATCCTCATAATCTTCCATGGCCTGAGTTTCAGTGATTTCTATCTCTACCTGCTCCGGCAGCACATTATGGGTAGCCAGTGCGTTTTCCAGTGCAGGAATGAAGTTTGGTGCTATCACATCGGCATGAGTTACATTAAACGCCACAGAGAAGTTATGCCCTGACTCTTTCAGCACTTTTGCAGCGTAGACAGCAAGCTCCATCACCAGGCTGTCCAGACGGGTGATTAACCCGGATGCTTCAGCAAGAGGGATGAACACATTCGGCGGAATTATTTCGTTACTTCCTGTGCGCCAGCGGATAAGCGCTTCCAGTCCGGTTGTCACGCCGGTTTTCAGATCAACTTTTGGCTGGAAAACCAGAAAGAACGGGTGAGAGTCGGCAATAGCATCAGACAAAGATTTCAGCAGCTTGTGGCGGGTGCCCATTTCGTCAAGCAACTGTCGTGTGATGGTCTGTACGGAATGGTCCCGCCGTTTCCGTGAGTTATGCACCAGTTGCGCCGTTTTCAATGACTTACGTAAATCGTCCAGCTCTAAATCTTTCACTGCCAGATGGCTGATACGGTTCGTAACCCGTTGTTCGACGTTATCGACATACACCGACAGTTCGGCTAACTGGCTTAATGATGGTTCCTGAGACACTTTTTCCGTTTTATAAAGCAGCGCAAAAAAGCCATCACCCAGATAACAAATCGTCATCGCTTTCTGACAGCGCTTTTTCATTTCGTTCAGGCAACCGGCAAGCAGGGCATGGCTGAAATCTGTGCCCAGTGTGATTTCACTGGTTGAGAAATCTGTCATATTCACCAGAACGAGCGAGGTTGAATTCAAATCAGACAGTGACATATTGACGATTTCGCGGTGTAGCCAGTTTTTGTTCGGAATTTGCAGAGTTTCGTCAAAATAAGCCAGCATGGACAGTTTATTGAGCAATGCCAGGTTAACGAAACCATTACCGATGTTTTCGCTGTACACCATCAGCAGTGTAATGTGGCTTTGCTCCAGAGGTTTGGGGGACTGGACGATGACCAGATAGTGATTGTTGTCTACATCTGCCGTATTAAAGTAGAGAATTGACCAGGTTTCATAAAACTGATGCTCATGGGTGTGCAGAGCAGTATCGATGGCCTTCAGCAATCCGGAACTCGCGTGAGCCTGATATTCACCTAATAAGTCTGACAGCATAGTGGCATCAGAACGGCTGAAGTCACCACTTGATGCTACCACTTCGCATTGTTCCATAGACGCCATGGTCGGACGGTAGGCGCACACCACACCACCGGTTTCAGGAATGCCAATGACCCGGGATACTTCATTAAGCACGGTGTAGGTAAACTCACCCACATCCTGCTTTGACGTCAGGGCCCTGGAGGCATCCACAATCATTTGCAGTCCGCGTTTGGCCACGTACAATTCATTCAGATTGGACCAGGTTTTAATGTTACTGGAAACAATGCCTCTCAGCTTTTCTTCTGTCAGTTCAACTTTGTTCCAGTACTCATCAATATCGTATTCTTTAAATGTGTCCTGACGGGGAGCCATACCGGGCTGACCGGTGAGCAGGATAATCCGCACACGGGAATTACCTAACACAGTTCTGATGGTGTTTACCAGGAACAAGCCTGCGTTATCCTGCTCCATCACAACATCCAGCAGGATCACCGCAATATCGTCGGTTTCAGCCAGAATGGTGGAGGCCTGAGCCGCAGAGTTAGCGGTCAGAAAATTAAGCGGTTTGCCACGCACTTTAAGGCCGCTTAAGCCCAGTTTAAGGGATTGTTGATAGCCCAAATCGTCTTCAACACTAAGAACTAACCATTCTCCTGACTGAGTATTACTGTCATCCGGTTCAGGTTCCGGGGAAAAGGTAAAAAGCTGTTCATCACTCATGCATCCGTCCGTACTAATAAAGGAAAAGCGAGGACTCTTATTTCAAAAAATGCAGAGAAAACAGCAAGAGCAATCCATCACCTAAGTGTTGCCTATATTATTGATTTTGCAAGAAGGCGATACAGAAACGCCGCTAAATAGCGGCGTTTCGGGCTGAGTTCAGACCAGCTGTGGTGAAAGTGTCTGTAACTGGAGCCACTTTTCTTTCTGAAGGGCGAGTGCGTGTTTGAGTTCCTTGTAATGGAAGTCAATTTCCAGTCGCTCAACCGAGCGCTTCAGGCACCGTTTACGTACATTCATAAGACGTTTTTTGGCGGCATAATAGGCAGACATCTTCTGTACTAACAACTCATACTCAGCCTGCACTTTTTGTAATAACTCATCGGCATCCGGCAGGGCGGCAAGTCTGGCATTGGCTTGCTGAAGTTGCATGGCTGCACGGGCCTTTTCAATCCGTTCTTCCGGTACACGGCGCAGATTTGTAGTCAGTCCCATATAAGACAGGCCACGGATCAGCCACTTGGTCGGATCGAACTGCCACCAGTAAATACCGTTGCGGTAATCATATTCGAAAATATGATGGTAATTGTGATACCCCTCGCCGAAAGTAAAAAATGCCAGGATACCGTTATCACGGGCTGTGTTTTTATCGGTATAAGGCTGACTGCCCCAGAAATGAGCAAGCGAGTTAATAAAGAAAGTGACATGGTGGACCATGAATAAACGGAATACACCGGCAAAAAGAATCATACTCAGTACATCGCCGTTCAACCAGCCCAGCAAACCTGTGAGCCCGAAGTTTGCGACAAGCACGATAGGCAGGTAATACTTGTGTTGCCACATAACCACCGGATCTTTTTGTAAATCCCGGCAGTTGCTGTAATCGTCATAGCGATGAGACTGATATTCTCTCAGCATCCAGCCAATATGGGCGAACCAGAGGCCCTTTTTAGCTGAGTACGGGTCTTTGTCGTTTTGATCAACATGACGGTGATGGATACGGTGATCAGAAGACCAGTGCAGGATACTGTTTTGTAATGCCATTGCACCGCCGATGGCGAGAATGACCCGTACAACAATATTGGCGTCATAGGTTTTATGAGACCACAGACGGTGATAGCCGGCAGTAATAGACATACCGGTGAAATAAAATAATACGACAGCCGTCACCACTTCCGTGGTGTCGAATCCCATGGTGACCGCCCAAAGGGGCACTGCCAGTAACGCAATTGCACCGGTAATAATAAATACCAGAACATTGGTCAGGATAATTGGTGGTTTTTTCATGATAACAACTCGGCTTACAACTGTACGCTAATTTATCGTTTTCACCGGGCGCAGGCAAGGGAAAAGCGACAATTTCAGCTTTAAGTATAGTGCAGATTTTGTGAAACTGATGTGCCGTCATCGCCGGGGTAAGGTACAATCGTTACCGTTTTACAGGTATCCGGAATGAAAAGAAGGAGTTGGCGGTGAGTCGTCAGGAGCAAAAATTAAAAACCCGCCAGAATATTATCAATGCTGCTTTTGGTTTGCTCGATGAGCAGCGCAGCCTGTCTGCTATCAGTTTACGTGAAGTCTCCCGTGCAGCCGGTATTGCGCCGACTTCTTTTTACCGTCACTTCAAAGATATGGACGAACTCGGTCTGACGCTGGTGGACGAGGCGGGTCTTGCACTCCGTCAACTGATGCGTCAGGCAAGACGCCGTATCGCCAGTGGCGGCGGGGTTATCGATACGTCGGTCGATACGTTCATGGAATTTATTACCGCCAATACTAACGTGTTCAGATTACTGCTCCGTGAACACACCGGCACTTCAACTGCGTACCGGATGGCAGTACTGAGGGAAATTCAGCATTTCATTGAAGAACTGGCTGATTATATTGTGGAAAGTCAGGGCGCAGAGCATCAACTGGCAAGTCTTCAGGCAGAAGCCATGGTCCGGCTTGTATTCAGTGCCGGAGCTGAAGCCTTAGAAGTGGATGTGCCGTTGAGGCAGGAAATTGGCCACAGGGTAAAAGCGCAATTGCGTTTTGTACAGTTGGGGGCAAAAGTCTATCGCCCCCGGAAAGTCAAAAGTGAGTAATTAACGGTTTTTCTTCACCAGTTTTACGCCGGCCTCAATGTGGTGCGTAAAAGGGAATTGATCGAACAAGGCTGACGCCACCAGATCGTGGGTTTGCGACAATGTCGCCAGATTCGCTGCCAGCGTGTCGGGGTTACAGGAAATATAAATAATTTCCGGATAGTCCTGAATCATCTTCAGAGATTCTTCATCAAGACCGGCTCTTGGCGGGTCAACCAGCACAGTCGTAAAGTTGTAGCCTGATAAATCAATGCCGTTGAGGCGGGAAAACTGACGTCCTGTTCTTAATGCTTCCGTAAACTCTTCAGCAGACAGACGAACAATCTCCACATTGTCTATGTTGTTCACTTCAATGTTAAATTGCGCAGCGTTAACCGAAGGCTTGGCGATTTCAGTGCCGATGACCTTACGAAACTGGCTGGCCATAGGCAGTGAGAAATTACCGGCTCCGCAGTACATTTCAAGCAGATCGCCGCTTGTGTTTTCACACACAGACAATGCCCATTCGATCATGCGGCAGTTCACTTTTGCATTCGGCTGGGTAAAGCTGTTTTCGATATGCCTGAATTGATAGTGTCGTCCGTTTACCGGCAGCGATTCGATGATAAAGTCATTGCCCAGAATTTTCTTCTGCTTACGTGCACGGCCGATAACATTCACTGTACCGAAGGTGTCAGACAACGTATCTTGCAGCGCCCGCGCAGCCGTTTCCCATTCATCATCCAGCTGACGGTGATACAAAAGGCTTATCACCAGCTCACCTGACAACCCGCTCAGATAATCAATCTGAAATAACTTCTTTCTCAGTACCCGGCTGGGACGAAGTGCTGTCATTAAAGTTTGCATAGCAGCATTTATGGTATCGCTTGCCGGCGGGAAGGTGTCAACGCGATACTTTTCTTTCGTCTCGCTGTTGAACATGATGTGATACAAGTCATCGCCATCATGCCATACCCGAAATTCTGCCCGCATGCGGTAGCCGGTTTCTTCAGAGGCAAACACAGACATCTCAGTTTGACCATATTGATCAAGTAGTT
Organism: Alteromonas sp.; assembly: GCF_984505615.1. NCBI lineage: Bacteria > Pseudomonadati > Pseudomonadota > Gammaproteobacteria > Alteromonadales > Alteromonadaceae > Alteromonas > Alteromonas sp. The sequence continues at coordinate 8,872 of NZ_CFHOXV010000068.1, forward strand.
GTGACAGTCGCGAGATCTTCTCGTCTAACTGCGCGGTATATTGCTGACTGTGTGTCTGAGTTGTCATGGTAATAGCTTCATCTTGTTTGCCGGGCTGCGCATTGTAGTGTCTTAAATTATTTGTGCAAACACTGTTCTGAGATTGCATTAAAATTAAACAATTCGTTAAGTCTGCCGATAACTAATGTGAGGTTAGTGAGGACAACATTATGAACGTGGGTGAAATTAAGGCATTTGTTAGTGAGCAGAAGCCGGCTGTTGCAGAACAGAAGGCACCTGAAGACCCTAACAAAGCAATCAAAAAGCAGTTACAGCAGGATGGGCTTCGTCAGGCTGCTGAATTTCAGCAGCGGCAAACCGCAATGGTAAGCGTCAGTAGTTCGCAGACGACCATTGGCCTGAAAGTCTACAGTTCGTCAATGGAGCAACAGGTTACCGTTGACGGACAGCGTGGTAAGTTTGCAAAAGATGATACGTCAGATAAAGAGAAGGAAACCTCTTTATTTGATTTTGAGGAAGTGGCAAAAAACGTTATGCGTTTTGTCGGTGGTGTCATTCAGGGCGCTGCAAGAGGTGGTGCGGATGAAGAGAAACTCGGTAATCTTTTTTCGCAGGCGAGAGAAGGGGTTTCCCGGGGAATTGCCATGGCAGAAAAAGATCTGGGAGGCCTGATGAATGATGATATCTCAACAGGCATCGACAGGAGCCGCAGTCTCATCGAAAACCGCATTAATGCACTGGAGTCTGATCTGCTCGGTATTCAGAATGAAAATCAACTTGCTGCAGGTGGTGTTGCATCAGCTTTGAACGTTAACAGCAGCAACTCAGAATCTGCCAGTCTGACAATTCGTACAAGAGATGGTGATGAAGTGCAGTTGAGCTTTGAGAGTCTGAGGGCTTATCAATATGCCAGCCAGCAAACCGTCGCTTATACGACTGGGCAGGGTGGTGACGGTAATGGCTATCAGAATGTCGTTGCTACAGACAACACCTCTTACTCGTACTTTGATCGTCAGGGGATAAGTTTCTCTCTGAAAGGCGAGTTGGATGAAGGTGAATTAACGGCCATTGCTGATTTAGTGGAATCCGTTAACGATCTGGCTGACACGTTCTTTGGTGGCGATCTGGATAAGGCGTTTGAGAAAGCGCTGGAACTGGGTTTTGATGATCAGGAGCTTACGGGTTACGCATTGCAACTGAACAGAACGCAGCAAACGGAAGTTGTGAAAACTTACGGTGCTATTCAGCATTATCGTGACGGCAGCGAGTCCGGTTCCCACGGCGATGAAGCGAAGCCTGTTGCACAATATCTGAATAAGATGCTTAACGTCTTTGATTCGGCGAGACAACAACTGGCTTCAGGTGAAGACTTCAACACTCTGATAAATGGCCTGATCAACGAAATGAAGGATGTACAGGTACCGGATTTAGTCACAGCTATAAATCGTTTCCATAGTTTCAATCAGCGTTTACTTGACGCTATGCCGGGCGAGCAGCAGAAAACTCAGCCTGTAGAGCCTCCGGCAAGCGAAAGCTGAAAGATACGGGCGGACTATTGAAGTAGTGATGCCCAATTCAATATTCAGATAAAAAAGAACCCCGGCATGCCGGGGTTCTTTAATGTTTGTGTAGTACGACTACTCGGTTTCTCCTTTCTCCCTTGCAGCACGTACTTTCAATGTTCTTTCCAGAAATACTTTATCGTTTAGTTCCGTAATAGCTGAATCTACGTCGCGGGTAATGACTTCGATAAATCCATACCCTTTACGTTTTCCAGTACGACGGTCCTTCATAAGACGAACACTCTGAACTTCGATGTAATCCTTGAAATATTCTTTCACTGCATCTTCGTTCGCTTTATATGGAAGATTACCTACATATAAAGTGGCTGTTTCTCCGGAAGTCTCAGAAGTCACATCAGCATTCACTGAAGAAGACGTTGAAGACGAACTCAGCAGAGATGCAAGCCAGGGTGTAACGATACCGCTAATAAGCAAAGACACTGCAACGGTGACAGGAAGACTCGCTTCCAGACTAGCGGAAGAAACGATGAGATAACCTGCGATTGCGAATACCGCGCTAATTACTGCGCATTGAATAAAGCCTACTTTCATAAACCTACCTTTAATTATTTTAGTGAAACGTTGGAGGCTGTTCATAGTTTACTCATTTGTAACAAATTGAACAATGGTCTGATGAAATAGTATACGAAAGACCAATAAAAAGCAGACTTTTGTTGGAAAACCAGGCGTTTGAGTTCGAATTCGAAGAAAAAGGTCAAAAAGGATAAAAAAGGGGTTGACGAAAAATCTCTGATGCGTAGAATGCGCACCACTTCGACGGGGAACGTCAGACGGTCCACGAAGAAGTCGTTATAAGAACTTAATAATGGTTATTTATGACGGTTTTCACTGAAAGCACTTGAGAAATTAAATTTCAAAAAGATGTTGACACTGAAAACGAAGCGCGTAGAATGCGCGTCCCGCTTCAGGGAGAAACGCTGAAGCAGCTAGCCGAGGT
>NZ_CFHOXV010000069.1:0-11059 GCF_984505615.1 Alteromonas sp.
CATAACTTACTCCTGGTCTCGCTTAAGTTCTTTCAAAACCGCGAAAGGGTTTGGTCGCTCATGTTCCGGACTGATTTTACCAAATGACATATCATCTTTACCAAGGCCGCAATCCTCCTCTGCATGAAGGGCTACGATAGGTAATGAGATAATCAACTCGTCTTCAAATAATTGAAGTAAATCGACTTCTCCGTGGTCGTTGACCTCTACCGGTTCATAGGCTTCGGGTAATGCATCTGCCTCTTCCTGATCTTGTCCCTGCACCGGACTAAAACAGAATTCGGTATGAAGTGAGTGTGGAAACTCGCCATTACACCTCTGACAGATAAGTGTTACCTGTGCGCTTAAGTGACCGTGAAAGACAGTAAGACCCTGCGCGTCTTTTTCGAACTGTACTTCTGCGTTCACCCATTCATCACAGCTGACAACAGCTTCATTCAATCGTTCCAGATCTTTACTTGCGATAACACCCCGGTAATCGGAACGTTTCACAGCGCTTTTCACCGGATCGACGGTATGAGGTAATTTCACTTTCTGCATAGGGCGCGCATATTATAGATTTGGTATCTCAGTGTCAAAAGATTAATCGCCTTTTAGTCCGGATTCGACCGGTTGGCGGGCAGATTGTCAGGTATTCGGGATAAAAACAGCCGGCGACTCGAAAATATAGCGGATTTATGGCTTACTCCCACTACCATCCTGCACACTATGTAACCGAAAGAGGAATTCATGTATCCATCTCCCCGCTTTATTCTGGCCACGTCTTCTGTTTACCGTCAGGCACAATTCGCTTCTCTGGGTGTTAATGCCACAATTATTGCACCGGATATAGATGAAAGCCCGTTAACGGATGAACAGCCGGGAGCGCTGGCAGAACGGCTGGCGGCAGCAAAAGCCGGTAAGGTCGCAGCAGAGACGGAAAACGGTATTGTGATTGCCGGCGATCAGGTGGCTTCCCTGACTACCGGTTCCGGCACCACAATTATACTCGGCAAGCCCGGAACTCATGAGGCTGCAACGGAGCAGCTTTTACTAAGCAGCGACCGCTACGTGACATTCTATTCTGCCCTGAGCATTATTGACGCTGCCACAAAAGAGCAGACAACGGCTACTGAAATAACAAAAGTGCATTTCCGTTCACTCAGCAAAACACACATTGAACAGTACCTGCGGGACGAAAAACCCTATAACTGCGCCGGCAGCTTTAAGTCTGAAGGTAAAGGTACCTTGCTGTTTGAACGAATTGAATCCCGTGATCCGAATGCCCTCATCGGCTTACCGGTTATGCTTCTGCGGGATATGCTTGCCGGTTACGGGATAGATTTATTGTTACTCGCCACTTCACTGACTGAGTAATAATGTTTCCAGTTCTGCAATGCTGTGCACAATAGCCAGCGGCGCAAACCGTTCCAGGTGAACCTGTGCATGCACACCATAAGATACACCAATACGTGCAATGCCTGCGTCCTGCGCCATTTGCATATCAAAGGTGGTATCCCCGATCATCACAGCATCCGACTTATCGACTCCGGCTTCGGCGAGCAGTTGCAGGATCATATCCGGCGACGGCTTGGACTCTGCGTCATCAGCACAACGCGAAAAGCTGAAATAGTGACCGGTATCTGTGTTCTTCCAGGCACGGTCAAGTCCCCTTCTCGCTTTACCGGTAGCAACAGCAAGCGTTCGTCCGCTATTTTTTAATGAAGTGAGCATCTGCTCAGTGCCGTTAAACATAGGGCTTGGTGTCTGGTCCTGTTCAATAAACGCATTTTTATAGGCTTCAAACAGCCGGTCTGTCAGTGCTTCATCAGTGATGTTAAACAGCTTTTGAATTGCCGGACGCAAACTGATACCGATAATTCCCCCGACAGCTTCAGCCGGTGGGATCGCTACTTCGCATTGACGTGCAGCAAGCTGCATACAATTTACAATTTTGGCCGCTGAATCCATCAACGTGCCGTCCCAGTCGAAAATAACAAATTTATACTTCATTTAACTGCTTTAGCGCTCTGGTTAGTTGTTCATCAAGGGGCGCCTGAAAACGAACTGTTTCTCCGCTACCCGGATGTATGAACTGAATGCTGGCGGCATGCAGAAACAGACGCTTTAAATCACGGCTGCGCATCGTGTCATCGAACTGTTCATCGCCATATTTGGGATCGCAGGCAATAGGATGACCGGCATGCAAGCAATGCACACGGATTTGATGCGTTCTGCCTGTAATAGGAGATGCTTCTACCAGGGTTGCATCCTCATAGCGGGTCAGAATGCGATAGCGGGTTTCTGATGGCTTACCATTTTCATTCACGCTCACCAGCCTTTCGCCGGATTGCAGTACGTTTTTCAACAACGGCGCTTTTACTTTAAACCGGTTTTCAGGCCATTGACCGGCTACCAGTGCCTGATAGCGCTTGTCCATTTGTCCGTCACGAAGCTGGGCATGCAGATGGCGCAGTGCTGAACGTTTTTTAGCAATGATAATGCAGCCGGAAGTGTCCCGGTCGAGACGGTGCACCAGTTCCATAAACTGAGCATCGGGCCGTAGTGCCCTAAGGCCCTCAATCAAACCGAAATTCAGGCCGCTGCCACCATGCACCGCAGTGCCGGAAGGTTTGTTAATGACCAGAATGCGGTCATCCTCGAACAATATACAATGCTCAAGTTCTGCCACCTTATCCAGTTTCGGATTCGGCGTATCTTTGGGTTCTGATACCCGCACCGGCGGAATGCGGATAACATCATCAGCCTGAAGCTTATATTCCGGCTTTACTCTGCCTTTATTTACCCGCACTTCACCTTTACGCAAAATCCGGTAAATCATACTTTTCGGCACACCCTTTAACTGGGTACGCAAATAATTGTCGATGCGCTGCCCTTCGAGATCTGGCTCGATGGTAACGAAACGAACTTGTTGGGGGGTATCTTCTTTCATGGGCGGGAGTATACCTGAGCAAGTATAGATACGCTAAAGCTAAATAGCGCAAACCGGGACCATTTCAACAGACAATTGAGGGTCCTCCCGTTCTGCGGGATTGGTTAAAGAACAGCCATTCTTACGTTCGGGCCTGTCTTTTATGTAATTAATTTCTGAATATGACGTTTTTTAGTACAAAAGGGAGTTAACTTTGCTTGCTAAACCCGAAACGTTGGTGAGATAATCGCGTGTGATTTTGCAGTAAACATGCTTAAGCAAAATCCGGTTCGAACTTAATTAATGAACCATAATATTGTGCGGACAACTGAATAAACGCATTCGTCCGGTTTATAAAGGCAGCACAAAAGCCTTTAGAACGTTGCACAAACTGATGAAAATAAAGTTCGCCGTTTAGCAAACAGAATTAAATTGACCTTTGCCCCTGTAATGACGGGGGTGAAAATGAAAAAAGATAGTAAGGGCCGTCGTTCCCGACACCCCGCATTTAATTGTCCGGCTAACTGAAATGCCGGTATTTATGGGTAATACGACTAAACAACAAATCCCGCACACAGCCGTGAGGCTGGGTGACGCGTATTTGCACGTGTCATTTTGATTTTGTGTCTAAGCGGCTGTACAAAACAGAGTTAGATACAATGAAAAGAATGTTGATTAACGCAACTCAACAAGAAGAGTTGCGCGTTGCCCTGGTTGACGGGCAACGGCTGTATGATCTTGATATTGAAAGCCCGGGTCACGAACAAAAAAAGGCGAATATATACAAAGGTAAGATTACCCGCGTAGAACCCAGCCTTGAAGCTGCTTTCGTAGACTACGGCGCAGACCGTCATGGCTTCCTGCCTCTGAAAGAAATTGCCCGCACTTACTTCCCGAAAGGTTATAAATTCGAAGGCCGCCCGAACATCAAAGATGTGATTAAAGAAGGCCAGGAAGTTATTGTTCAGATTGATAAAGAAGAGCGTGGCCAGAAAGGCGCAGCCCTCACTACTTTCCTGTCACTGGCTGGTAGTTACCTGGTACTGATGCCGAATAACCCCCGCGCAGGTGGTATTTCCCGCCGCATCGAAGGTGATGAGCGAACGGATCTGAAAGATGCCCTGTCCCGCCTGGAATTACCGGACGGCATGGGTCTGATTGTCCGTACTGCTGGTGTAGGTAAATCTTACGAAGAACTGGAATGGGATTTAAAAGTACTCCTGAAGCACTGGGAAGCCATTTCAGAAGTCGCTGAAAGCCGTGCGGCGCCATTCCTTATCCATCAGGAAAGTAACGTTATTGTCCGTGCCATCCGCGACTATCTGCGCCGTGATATCGGTGAGATCCTGATTGATAAAACCAGCATCTATGAAGAAGCCCTGCAGCACATCGAACTGGTGCGTCCGGACTTTGCTAACCGTGTAAAACTGTACAAGGGTGACGTACCTCTGTTCAGTCACTACCAGATTGAAAGTCAAATCGAATCAGCTTTCCAGCGTGAAGTCCGTCTGCCTTCCGGCGGTTCAATTGTTATCGATCCGACAGAAGCCCTGACATCAATCGACATTAACTCTGCCCGCGCAACAAAAGGCGGAGATATTGAAGAAACAGCCCTGAATACCAACCTTGAAGCCGCCGACGAGATTGCCCGTCAATTGCGTCTTCGCGACTTAGGTGGTCTGGTAGTCATCGACTTTATCGATATGACACCGGTCCGTCACCAGCGCGAAGTTGAAAAACGTATGCAGGATGCTGTGCGTTCAGACCGTGCACGTGTTCAGCTGGGACGTATCTCACGTTTCGGCCTGCTGGAAATGTCACGTCAGCGTTTACGTCCTTCTCTTGGCGAGTCAGCTCACCATGTATGTCCGCGCTGTTCCGGTCACGGTACGATCCGTGGTACAGAATCCCTTGCGCTGTCGATTCTGCGGATTATCGAAGAAGAAAGCATCAAAGATAATACCGGTCAGATTGAAGCTCAGTTGCCGGTACCGGTAGCTACCTATCTGCTGAATGAAAAGCGTAAATCAATCAATGTGATCGAGAAGCGCCATAACGTTTCACTGCTGTTGATCCCTAACCCTCACCTGGACACGCCGCATTACGAAGTTATTCGCCACCGTCCGGATGAAGTCATTTCTGATGCAAGCTATAACGTTGCCCTGAAAGAGCAGGACGAGACAGAGGCCTATCAGCCTGCTGCAGCACCGGTAAAACGTGAAGAACCTGCATTGAAAGGTCTCGTTGCGCCGACTCAGGCTCCGCCTGCTCCTGTAGCAGCGCCTGCAGCGAAAGAAGCAACTGCACCGGCAGCCACTGAAACCCTGTTCACCAAACTGGGCAAATGGATTTCTTCTGTACTTGGCGGTGAAGACAAGAAAGAAGAAGAAACAAAGGCTGAAGAGAAGACGCGTAGTCCGCGTAATAATCGCAATAATGACAACCGCAACAGAAAACCACGCAACAACCGTAACCGTCGTGGTAAGCAGTCTGAGAACAGCAATGAGCGTGATGAGAGTAAGCAGACTCAGAAACGCCAGGATGATAAGCGTAACAGCCGTCCTAAGTCCCGCCGTAAGCCGCAGGAAGATAAAAAGGCCAAGCCGGAACAGCAAAATCAAAACCGTGAGGCCGAAGCGCAAACTGACAATCAGGAAGCACAGCCAGCCCGTAAGAAGCAGGTTGCCGAGCGTCGTAAGCGTCGTGACAACCGCCGCAGCGTTCGTGTGAATAAAGACGCAGCGGATAAGTCAGCGACACAACAGCCTCAGACAGACAAATCTGACACTAAACACTCTGCAGTTGAAGTGAAAGAAGCCGTCACAGAGACTGTACAGACTGTAGCCCCTTCGGATACTCAGTTTGCTACGGAAACACCGGCTAGCAGCCCTGAGCAGAGTCGAAAAGGCCCTGAGCTGACTCAAGACAGCCCTGAGCGAACTCAGGCTGACGCTGAGCAGAGCAACACCAGCAAAGCTAAGAACACTGATGTATCTGCTTCTGCGGAAACGACAGAGCAAGCAGACAGTACTGCGTCTGAACAGGATGCTTCCGGCGATGAAAATGGTCAGAAGCGAGAAAGCCGTGGCCGCTCACGTCGTTCCCCGCGTCATGTACGGGCAGCGGGTCAACGTCGTAAGAAGGAGCAGTCTCCTGCCGGGGACATAGCAGAGGACAACGCACCACAGCAAGTCAGTGAGGCATCTGAAGTTGCGGATTCTGATACAGCTACCGGCGCAGTACAGGATGAACTGCAATTTGATATTGCACATCCTGAAGAAGATACGCAGGTTAAAAAGCCAAAATCAGCGAAACCCCGTGTACGTGTTGACGGTGATCAGCTGACCGCTGTACCGGCTTCTCCTGAGCAGGTTGAGATTAATCTAGCTGCCCATGCAGAATCAGAAACTGAACAGCAGAATCTTGCTCAGGAAACGGAAAGTGCGACTCAGGAAGCACAGAGTTCAACTGAATCTGTAGCTGAACAGAGTACAACTGAAACACAATCTACGGAAACGGTAGCCGAAGTTGCTGAAAAAGCAGCACCGGTATCTGAAACTCCTGTAGTTGCCACGGCAGAGAAAGAGGTGAAATCTGAAGCCGTAGCACCTGTTGCCAAACCTGCGGTTGCGAAAGCCACTTTCAGAGCAACAAGCAGCACCGGACAAAAATCAGCATCACATCCGATGGCATTGCCACCGGTTGTAGAAGCAGTGTTCAGTGATGTAACAGCAGGCGCAATGAAAGATGAAAGCCGCCCTGCGTTGCTGGTGTCAGGTAAAGCAGCATCGGTATCACAGGCGACTTCATCCGCATCTGCGGCTATGACGTTACCGGCCAGTGCACCTGAAGCAGCAGTTGCTGAAGAAGCCTGAGGCTGACAGCCCTGATGAGGCTGTCAATCCCTGCACGTGATAACAAAGCCGTACCTTGAGTACGGCTTTTTTAATGGTAAAAATAATGACTGATCTTTCACTAAGCCAGTATCTCAGCTGGCTGAACACTGTGTCCGGAACACAATACACCGATGCTTCACTCATCCAGTCATTATGGAGTGGTTACGGCGCCTGTTTCAGAGCGGTGAACAAAGATACGGGTAAACCTGTAGTGGTGAAATGTGTCCGGCCGGCAAACAGCACAGCACATCCCCGTGGCTGGCAATCAGATCACAGTCATCAGCGAAAGCTCCGCTCATTTGAAGTTGAGCATTATTTTTATCAGGAACTGGCTCCGCTTACGGATTCAGCATGTAAAGTACCTGACTATCTGGGCGGTAGTGCTGAAGGCGATAAGAGATTGATTATCATGGAGGACTTATCTGCCTGCGGATTCCCGCTGACAACACACTCACTGACGCTGTCGCAGGCAAAATGCGTATTACGCTGGCTGGGCGAATTCCACGGACGTTTTATGCATTGTTCTGATGGAAAGGTATGGAAGGAAGGCACTTACTGGCATCTGGGAACAAGACAAAACGAATGGGCAGCCATGCCCGACTCTCCGTTAAAGTCTGCTGCCGTGCAGATTGACGTCGCCCTTAAAAATGCCCGTTTTTCTACCCTTCTTCACGGAGACGCAAAAGTGGCGAACTTCTGTTTTGATGAACAATTTGTCGATTGTGCCGCAGTTGATTTCCAGTATTGTGGTCACGGGGCGGGTATCAAAGACGTAGTGTATTTCATGGGAAGTGCACTGAGTGATGAGGATCAGAGAAACGGTAAAGAAACCTGTCTCCGCCATTATTTCTCAGCGTTAAAAGGTTCTATTGCAAAACATTGTCCGCAAACGGATGCAGAAGCTGCGGAGGCAGAATGGCGGGGGCTTTATGATTTGGCAAATGCCGACTTCCACCGCTTTCTTGCAGGCTGGAGCCCTGAACACGTGAAAATTAACCGGGCGTTGCAAGACTCCACTGATAATGCACTGGCGGGACTACAAAGCTGAAGTCCTGCCGGCGCACTACTGAACCGGTAAAATTACCAGGTCAGGTCGTCCGGGATCTCGTAGTCGGCGTACCAGTCCTCTTCGTCTTCCTGTTGACCTTCGTTGTTGCTGGTATCCAGGTCGGCACGGTAAACCACTACAGATTCATCACGCTGGGCAATTTTATCAGCAACCGGTGACGGCACCAGTTCATACGCTCCGTCGAGAGCAACCACAGCCAGACGGCCTTTCGTCACCTGCTTATGGACAGCGGCTGAAACATACATACGTTTAACCACATTTTCGTGGGTAAAGTTCAGTAAGGTATCACCGTCACGGCTTTGTTTATTCACCGTGATAAGTTGCTTGATTTGCGCAGCAACAGAGCGCCTTTCACGCTCCTGTTGCTGTTCAGCATTTAACTGACGGTCCCGCTCTTTTTTCTCAGCAGCGGCCTGTTCAGCAGCGATTTTGGCAGCATCAGCTTCCACCTGCTGATTCTTATTTTTCAGCTTTTGCTTTTTGCGCTTTTCCGCCCGGGCGTTCTTTGCCGAATTTTTATCGGCCAGACCTGCCTTTAAGAGTTGATCCTGTAATGAAGCCACCTGACACCTACTTCTTTTTCTTGTCCTGGGTTACCCATTTGCCATCCTGATACCAGGACGACCACCCTGTTGATTTACCGCTGTCATTTTCAGACATAACGTATTGCTGCTTAGTTTTTCTGCTGTAACGCACAATGGCCGGATTACCTTCCGGATCCTTTTGCGGCGCATCCGCCAGATAGTAAAACTTAGGCGAAATACGATCTCTGAAACGGGCCAGTTCCTCAACCTTTGGTGCACGGGTTTCCCTTGATTTAGGGAAATTATGTGCTGCGAGGAATATACCGGAGGCACCGTCACGCAATACAAAGTGCGCATCAGACTTCTCACAGGGCAATTCAGGTAAATCCACCGGATCTTCTTTTGGTGGCGCAGCTTCGCCGTTACGCAGCAGCTTACGGGTATTCTTACATTCTTCGCTGGTGCAACCGAAGTATTTACCAAACCGGCCGTTCTTCAGCTCCATATCGCTGCCGCACTTATCACATTCGATAACCGGGCCGTCGTAGCCTTTAATCTTAAATGTACCGGCTTCCACGTAAGTCCCCGGACAGGTCGGCGTGTTACCACACACATGCAGTTTACGCTTTTCATCTACCAGATAGCTGTCCATCGCCGTACCACATACGTCACAACGACGCTTAGCCCGCAAGGCTTCGGTTTCCAGCTCTTCTTCGTTATCGACTTTCACCACTTCGTCACCCGGTGTCAGGTTCATGGTGTTGGTGCAACGCTCTTTCGGAGGCAGGTTGTAACCTGAGCATCCTAAGAATACACCGGTTGATGCGGTACGGACGTTCATTTCACGGCCACACTTGTCGCATTCAATTCCAGCCGGGACCGCCTGATTGGTGCGCATTCCACCTTCTTCAGCGTCCTTTTCTGCTTTCAGTAACTTGGCGTAGAAATCGTTGTAGAAACTGTCGAGAACCTGCTTCCAGTTTTTCTTACCTTCTGCAATGTCATCGAGATGCTGTTCCATATTGGCAGTGAAATCATAACTCATCAGGTCGTCGAAGTTTTCCATCAGACGATCATTAACAATTTCACCCATTTTTTCAGCATAGAAACGTTTATTTTCCAGCCTGACATAACCACGATCCTGAATCGTGGATATAATGCTGGCGTAGGTAGAAGGCCGGCCAATGCCACGTTTCTCAAGCTCTTTTACCAGTGAAGCTTCGTTAAAACGGGCCACCGGTTTAGTAAAGTGCTGTTTAGGATCCAGGGCCTGCAAATCGAGGGCTTCGCCCTGCTTCACGTCCGGCAGTAACAGCTCTTCATCACCCTTCTTACGGATTTGTGGCTGTACCTTAGTCCAACCGTCAAATTTCAGTACCCGGCCCTTCGCCACCAGTTCATAATCACCGGCAGTTACACGGATCGTAGTGGCATCATATTTTGCGTTTGTCATCTGACATGCAACAAACTGACGCCAGATCAGCTCATACAGGCGCTGTGCGTCTCTCTCCATCTCTTTAAGCGACGCTGCCTGCACATTTACGTTTGAAGGACGAATCGCTTCGTGGGCTTCCTGAGCGCCTTCTTTGCTACCGTAACGGATAGGTGAATCCGGCAGATACTTGCCACCAAAATTATCGTCGATGTAAGCACGGCAATTATCCAGCGCTTCCTGACTCAGATTCGTTGAGTCTGTACGCATATAGGTAATGTGACCGGCTTCATACAATCGCTGCGCCAGCATCATGGTTTTCTTAACACCAAAACCAAGACGGGTACTGGCCGCCTGCTGCAGAGTAGATGTAATAAACGGTGCTGACGGTTTACTTTGCGTGGGTTTAGACTCACGGCTTTCAACCACGTATTGCGCTTTTTCCAGTTCGGCCAGCGCTGCATCGGTTTCTTTCTTATTAACCGGTTCAAACGCTTTATCGCGGTAACGGTTAACCAGCATACGCAGTTGCTGTTTCGCGCCCGATGTTACATCTGCATGTACGTCCCAGAATTCTTCCGGTACAAATGCCTTAATTTCCCGCTCACGCTCGACAACCAGACGCACGGCGACTGACTGCACACGACCGGCAGACAAACCCCGGGCAATTTTCTTCCACAACAGCGGTGACACCATGAAACCCACAACACGGTCAAGGAAACGTCTTGCCTGTTGGGCATTCACGCGGTCAGTGTTAACTTCACCGGGATGAGAGAAAGCTTCCTGAATGGCGTTTTTGGTGATTTCGTTAAACACCACGCGCTGATAGGTTTTATTCTTCTCGCCAAGCAATTCCCGCAGGTGCCATGCAATGGCTTCCCCTTCGCGGTCCAAATCCGTTGCGAGATAGACGGTGTCAGCGTCTTTTGCGAGCTTCTTCAGCTCATTGACAACTTTTTCTTTGCCCTGAAGCACCTGATAATGTGCTTTCCAGTCTGCTTCGGGGTCGACGCCCATGCGATCTACCAGTTTACGGTATTCATATTTGCGCAGATATTCTTCCCGCGCCTCATCGCTTAACGTTTTCAGTTCTTTTGCCGGTTTTTTGGGCTCAACATTGCCGACCGCCTTCGTAGGCAGGTCGCGCACGTGGCCAACAGAAGATTTTACGATAAAATTTTTACCGAGATATTTATTTATCGTTTTTGCTTTTGCTGGTGACTCGAC
>NZ_CFHOXV010000070.1:0-10629 GCF_984505615.1 Alteromonas sp.
TAATGGCCGACATCTTTAAAAAGATTGCTCGAAAAGCATTATTCAATAGGTACCACGGGCCGGAATTTATCTCAGTCACGCTGGCAAGTTGGGCAGAAGAACATGATATCGCTCTGGAATTTATTAAACCCGGAAAGCCTACGCAGAATTCTTTTATCGAGAGATTCAACCACACTTACAGAACAGAAATACTCAACATGTATGTCTTCAAAACATTGAATGAAGTACGTGAACTGACCGAAAACTGGATAACAGAATACAACGAGGAACGACCCCATGATGCACTGAATGATCTGACACCATGGGAATATTTAAGCAAACATGAACAGGCTGAAACCTCTAATTATGGATGTAACTAATTAGGGGAGGTTTACAGTACAACCTCACAAGGGATGGCACTCTGAAGCCTCCAAAGACGAAAAATGGCCGTCGGCTCGTAAAGCTACTTCCTGAAGCGATTAGCGTTCTGGAGGAAATAAAAGAACTTTCAGCTCATCTTCCAGCGCGACAAGACAAAATCTTCTACAAAAACAATAAGACGGAGGTAATTATGAGGCGCAGAGTATTTCTCAGCCGAGGTAACTTACCTTTTAAACGTCCAGAACTCACCACTGTCAACGGACAATGGGAAAGATGGTTAATAAATGCTGGACTTCGCCATCGTCCGGCTTATCAGCTCCGGCATACTTACGCGAGCCAGCTGCTAATGGCGGGAACTAGCGCTCTATGGCTTGCAAAGCAAATGGGCCACGGAGATACCAGCATGATTCACAAAATATATGGAAAATGGATTGAAGAAGAACAGCCGGAGTTTATGGATGAGTTGGCAAAAAGCTTGGGCCAAAGTTACTAGCCTTAATATGCTGAGATTACCTAAGTTAGTACCTTAAAAGGCACTCTATCACGAGTGCTTTTTTTACCTCTGTAAACAAGGAACGGACGTTCAAGGCCCTTTTAATACTTGGCCCAAATAACTTGACTCCCCCTGAGTTGCAAAGCCGAAACACCAGTTTAAAAGCATTCCCCCTGGGGGACAAAGATGTAACCTAGCTCTTTATCTCCATATGTGATGCTGTCAGCGTTAATCGAATAGAGACCAGCGATGTATAGGCATACAATTGCATCTAGTACGTCTTCGTTGGTTTTAAGCAAGCGCCCTTTTAAAGAGTGTATATAGTCTTCTGATAGAAGGCCCCTAAAATCATTGGGTATAACTAGAGGCAATAGCCTTGAACGCTCTAAACTTAAAATAAGTGTCGCCAATTCAATTTGACCAGCTTTCCTATCAGCCACACTCCCTTTTTTGTAGGCCAATCTCTCAGGTAGTGCAAAACACTCAATTATTGCTGGGTGGGGGTAACACTCAATCTGCCATTTACTCGTGGCTAAATGCTCGAACCCTTGCGTATACAATATTGAGGAGAGTTTCACGCTAAGCGCATCTGGGTAAAGTCGTTTATTAGATGTATGACACGAGGCCTTGCGCCCACCGTAATCACGACTTAGTGCCTTCTCACATTGTCTTTGCCCTGTCTCATTGTTAATAATGAGCGGGGCATCTATAGCAATACCTTGCAGGTCTGCTTGCTTGGTTAGCTGCTCGACAATTCCTGACAATCCATATACTGCGGGTTCAAGCGACTCTAGAATCAGTTGGTTGTGTTCAACACTACCAATAGCAATTGCTGATGGATTGTGCTCTCCCTGCCAAGCTAAATCTACCCCAGCTAATTTCATCAGTTACCTCCTGTAAAGCTTGGACTAAGATACATCGCTTTGGGGAGCTGTAGTAGGGTTTTAACCACAGTAAGAAAGGAGAACATCGAAAATTGCATGAAAAAAGCTCGGTCAAATGCCGAGCTTTAATCGTTAACTTTAATGCCCCCTATTTGGCCCCCTAGCTTTACGCAAAGCTAGAGGCCAGTAAATATGGGGATTTCAGCCTAAAACGGCATTTTGAAGCCGGGAGGTAATGGCATACCACCGGTTACGTCGCCCATTTTCTCTTTACTGGTTTCCTGTACACGACGCACAGCGTCGTTGCAGGCTGCAGCCACCAGATCTTCTATCATGTCTTTGTCGTCGTCCATAAGTGACTCATCAATATCGACGCGGCGCACATTGTGATTACACGTCATGGTAACTTTCACCATGCCGGCACCGGCTTCACCGGTCACTTCAATTTTCGCCAGGTCTTCCTGTGCTTTTTGCATGCGCTCCTGCATCTGTTGCGCCTGCTTCATGATATTTCCCATTCCACCTTTAAACATGGTCGACTCTCTCACTATTTATTGATTGTGTGTCATTACCGGGGCTGAACAGTGTCTTCGAGCACTGTTGCAGCAAAAAGATCCCGTAATGTCGTAAATTTTTCATCGTTGCTAACCACCTGATGTGCATAAGCACGACGCATTTCATCGATACGTGCCTGTAACGTCAGCGGTGTTTGTGCTGGCTGCCCGTAAACAATGTTCACATTGACCGGATGCGCCAGCGCCTTAGATAACGCCTCATTCAGTTGTGCAACAGCATTGTCATTTATGAGATGGCTCTGACTCTCATCTAATTCAAGCGTCACATCCTGATCTTTTATCGAAAAAGCAGCATTTAATACGATTTGTTTGGTTAAACCGGCCAGTCCCAGTTCTGCAACCCGTTCACTCCAGCTGTCTATCTGACGGCCGAGTAATAATTTTGAGCCATCAGGTAAATAAGCGGGTAAAGCATCGCTATCGACACTTTGAACATGGTTTGTTGGTGTAGCGGCAACGGCACTATCAGAAGGCACGTTAGTTTGTTGATAGCCTTGCGCCTGATTTTCATCCTTCTGCGGGGTAACATTGCCGGTATGATCCTGTTCCTCATCAACAAAAGCCACTCCGGCATCAGCCTGTACTTCAATTTCCTGAGCTAATGCCTCCTGCCCGAAAGAAGGTTGTGAAGCAGGAGCTTCATCAACTTCAGGCTGACCATTATCAGCCAAGTCGTCAGCTTCAGGTGCAGTCGTTACTGAGTGGCTTTCCCAAGGCGGCGACGAGGCATCATCCTCTGACGGTGCAGATGCCACCGTTTCAGCAGGTTCATTGTCTGCCACAGGCGGGGCTGACGTTATACCCCGTTGACTCAGCTTGCGGACACGCTCACTGGTATCACTCTGGTTTTCAGACTTTTTTGCGGGTGCTTCTGCAGCCTCCTTACGTCCAGTTTTTAATTGCTGGCGCAGGGCTAACATTTCTTCGATAGACGTCAATGAATCAGTACTACCGGCCTGAGTCACATTATTTGACTGATGCCCGGGCGCGGCGTGTTCTGCCGGTACTTCATAATGCTCATCTTCGTAAACCGGAGGCGGCATATCATCATAGTCCGCAGGAGGAATATCATCCCACTGAGGCGGACCATTCTGTACTGAAGGCTCAGCCTGTTGCCCGGATTCAAGCTGCTGCGAAGATCCCCGCTGAACAGGTTCATCTTTTACAGGGTCCGGCTTAACAACAGGCGGTTCAGCAGGCGCACGCTCAGAAATAACAGGCTGGCGATATTCTGCCGCTGCTTTTTCAATTTCAGCCTGTTCAGCATTGAGCGCATGTAAATCTTCTGAAGTATCCGTGTCTGCCGGCCCGGTAGTTGTTCCGGTACCTTCAGTAACTATTCCGTGCTCAGCCGGTTGAGGGGCATGAGCAGCTTCGGGTTCCGGCGTTTCTTTTTCTTGCGCCGGCTGATGAACCGGTGCAGCTTGTGTTTCCGGCGCTGAGGCTACAGAAGGGACAGGTTGTGCAGACGCTTGTGACAACGGCGTTTCTGTACTGCCCTGCGCATCCACGATCAGCTCAAGGTTGTCGTCACCGGATGGAACCGGTGCAAAAGACATCATTCGTAACAGTGTCATTTCCAGCGCTGAGCGACCATCTGCAGCATGGGGCAAATCTTTTCTGCCCTGCAAGGCAATCTGATAAAACAGTTGCACCTGCTCTGCCGGTAACGCTTTTGCTAATTGATATATCGCTTTAGCAGAAGTCGTTTCCAGTTTACAGGTTTCAGGCACCCACTGGGTTAAAGCTATCTGGTGTAACAAACTGGACAGTTCAGCCAGCACCTGACCAAAATCCGGCGCTTGCTCAGCCATTGATGCCACAATATCAAGCAGACCCGGAGCATCCTTTTTCACCAGTGCGAAAAGCAGCTTGAGAATTTGATGTCTGTCCATCAAACCGAGCATGTCGGTGACGATGGCAGCCGCTACCTGATTGTCGCCCTGTGCAATAGCCTGATCAGTCAGACTGAGCGCATCCCGCATACTGCCCTGGGCTGCACGGGCCAGTAACGCCAGTGCAGGTGCCTCAAAAGGAATGGATTCCTGCTGCAGTATGTGGGTCAGTTGCCCTGAAATTTGCTCACGGGACAGCGCTTTTAAATTAAATTGCAGGCAGCGCGACAGAATTGTAATGGGCAGCTTTTGTGGATCAGTGGTTGCCAGCAGAAACTTCACATGAGGTGGTGGCTCTTCAAGGGTTTTTAACAGCGCATTAAAACTGTGCTTAGAGAGCATGTGCACTTCATCGATGAGGTACACTTTGTAGCGGCCACGGGTGGGCTTGTACTGCACGTTATCCAGCAATTCGCGGGTATCTTCCACTTTGGTTCGTGACGCCGCATCGATTTCGAGCAGGTCAACATAATTGCCCTGCTCGATTTCACGACAGGTATCACAAACACCACATGGATTAGCGCCCTGACCTTCTTCGCAGTTTAAACTCTTTGAAAAGATACGTGCGATTGTGGTTTTACCGACCCCACGGGTACCGGTAAATAAATAAGCGTGATGTAAGCGGTCGTTATCTAATGCATTGGCGATGGCGGTAACAACATGTTCCTGACCAACGAGTTCACTAAACTTTCGTGGTCTCCACTTCCTTGCCAGAACCTGATAACTCATAAAACCGCTTGTTCCTTATTCACCATCAAAATCACAAATTGAATAGCATTCAATGTTCAGCGCCGCTAATTTCTCATAGCCGCCAAGGTCCGGCAGGCCGATAACAAAACCGGCATGTTCAACAATACCACCTAATGAACGGATCAATTTTGCTGATGCGCCGATGGTACCGCCGGTTGCCAGCAGATCGTCAATTAACAGCACCCGCTCACCTTCTTTGATGGCATCTTTGTGGATCTCAAGTGTATCCATACCATACTCAAGTTCGTAGGATTCACTTACCACTTCTCTGGGTAATTTATTGGGTTTTCTCACCGGTACGAAACCCACGCCCATTTCAAGGGCCAGCGGTGCACCAAACAAGAAACCACGGGCTTCAGTGCCGGCTACTTTATCAAACTGCATGCCCTGAAATTTCTCAAGCAACAACGTGATACACGCAGTAAATGCTTTGTGATCTTCCAGCACGCTGGTGACATCACGGAACATGATGCCGGGTTTAGGGTAGTCGGGTACGGTTTTTATTACGGATTTTATATATTCAGCAGTCACTTCTTTGCCTTTTGATTACAGCCAGAAAGTGAACCAGCCAGCTATGATATGCAACAGAGGAAAAGCAACTAACGTGACAACGATTGCCAGAAAGTACCACCAGTTAAACACTTCTTTAAACTCGCCGTTATCAGCCATAATCAATACCTGAAAGTTCTAAGTCAAAATGGTCGTAAATGTTAATCGAAACACAGTCTGAATGACAGTGCTATTCTCCATTATAGCGAATATTGTTAATAAGGTGAGGCAAGCGGTCAGGCTTTAACCACAATCCCCTTTTCTGTAAGCGCGGAGAGTGTTTGCGGCAGATAATGTTCAACCGCTGCAACCTGAGTGGGGGGAATGACAGCTTTAAGCTGACTGATGATACCGGGGACGGGCAAAGCCTCTTCGCTGATAATCGTTAGTAATAAAGCCGTTAAAGGCTCGGTAACCATGAACTGAACGTCATCACTTTTGTCACGGTACACCACGTAGTTATGTCGCTGCTCTGAGAGTTTTTCTGGCTGACATTCACTGCTGATTTGATGTACCGGATAATGGTAACTGGCAAGTGTTGCCAGGCCGCACAACGTATAACGCTCTGGTAAATCGCCTGAGCGTGCTTTAAGTGGCAGGTCTTCGTCGCGTACGCTGACATCAATTTCCAGCCACTCATAATGCGCGAGCTCGTATAAAAAAGCCGGATAACCACGGGCTGTACAATCAAAGTGACTCAGATAACGGACAAACTCGCGGCTGATTTCAACAAAGTAAGGGGTCTCACAAACATGCTCAAGCATGAATTCCCGTACGAGAATAAGCCACTGTTCTTCGCCCAGGACTTCTTTGACCACAGGAAACCCGCCGGCGATAAAATTTTTTATATTATTAAAAAATAGTGAGCGGTAGACAGACAACCTTTCTTCGCCGTCCTCTTCAAGGGTAACAAAGCCGGATTGAGGATCCCGCATGGCTTGTGCAAGTTCAGCCTGCCTTGCGCGGAAATCTGTCATCCCGCACATCCGGCTAGCTGGTTATCCTTAATTTCCTGCTCATTACATACCCGTTGCTGAATGGATTTAATCCGGCCAACCTCTTCCAGCAATTCACCTAACGGAGGAATATTAAAATCCCGTTCAAGCAACGTAGGGAAAACGCCGTGCTTCCGGTAGGCTTTTTCCAGCAACCCCCACACAGGTTCAATGACACTACTGCCATGGGTATCGACTTTAAGGTTATCACTCTCGTCGTAATGACCGGCGATATGACCATAAACAATACGCTTTGATGGCAGTGCATTGAGGAAATCAACGGCATCATACTTATGATTGATACTGTTTACGTAGAGGTTGTTTACATCAAGCAGCATCTGACAGTCAGACTCTTCCAGTATATAAAGAAGGAATTCCAGCTCTGTCATGTCCTGATCTGGTGCGAGGTAATAAGATACATTCTCCAGCACCAGCGGACGCTCTAAAATGTCCTGTACAATTTTGATTCTTTCCACAACATGTTTTGCAGCCTGCTCACAAAAAGGGATTGGCAGCAAATCATAGAGGTGTCCGTTACCGGAACAAAAACTCAGATGTTCACTGTACAAGCTGATGCTATATTCCTGCAGGAACGATTTGATTTGTTTAATAAACGGGATATCAAGAGGATCCGTACTGCCTACAGACAATGACAGTCCGTGAGTCGAAAAGGGGGCCTGCGATGTACAGGCCTGCAATTGCTTTTTGAACTTCCCGCCCATTAGGATCCAGTTCTCCGGCGCAACTTCCCAGAAATCGACACTGTCAGGAAGCTGTGGCAGTAAGTCAGGCAACATTTCACGCCGCAGACCCAACCCGGCACCGGATACAGACATCAGAACTCCAAATGACTAGTGACTTTGAACAAAGGTGTTACTTCAAAAACGAGTCAAGCACATGCCGGTTTACATACTCCCGCATTTGCCCTCACCACATTTACCTTCTTCAGCCGCTTTCTCTTTAACCTTGTCCTTCATTTTGTCAGCGCCGCACTTTCCTTCACCACACTTACCTTCTGTCGCAGCTTTGGCTTTATCCTTCATTTTATCGGCACCACACTTACCTTCACCGCATTTGCCTTCTGCTGCAGCTTTCGCTTTGTCTTTCATCTTGTCGGCGCCACACTTGCCCTCACCGCATTTACCCTCTGCTGCCGCTTTGGCTTTATCTTTCATTTTATCGGCACCACATTTGCCTTCACCGCATTTTCCTTCTGCCGCGATTTGCTTATATCCGGATTCCAGTGCATCCATTCCGAACGGATTTGCCATTGCAGACGATGTAAATGCGCCGGCACTTAACACTGCAGCACCGATGGTACCCGCAACCAGATTACGTTTAGCTTCTTTCATAAATACACTCCAGCACGATAACTTTTTAATTTACGTTCAAACGACCTCAGTGCATAAAGACCTGACGATGAGATGAAAAATTTCTTCTTAAAGCATTTTTTCATTATGCTTCATACATCTTCTGCTTTGTACCCTATACGAAAACCGCCCCAGTGTTTGCCGTTAACGTAAATCGGTGCAGACAGATCGTGCATCACTTCTCCGGTATCACGCTTGTAGGTTTGCAGAAGAAAACTCTCTGTATTCTTTCCGCAACGGGAACCGGTAGGATCATCGAAAATGCGTTTCGTCCGGCTCTTAGCCAGGTCAGTGTCGTAATCTCCGGTCATAGGTTTGCTGAATTTTTTATTGTGGGTCGGGAAGTATCCGTTAATATCCACCGCCCCGGCATAAATAATAAAGTTATTTTCCTCAAGGACAGGTTCCTGTACCGGAGGAAGCAAAACATCAGTAAATGAATCAAACCGTGTAGTGAATTTTTGCGGATTGGTCCCTTTCACCGGTTCATAGTGAAAGTTGAACAAATCTGATTCAGAGATTTTTCCACTGGTAATAGCCTCTTCGAACATTTGACCAATCTTTTGGGCGGACCTGGTGGCGATCCGTTGGACTTTTCCGTTACGGTCATTCACCCGCAATGCCTGTAATTGCCGGAAAATACCCTCAGTGTGATAACTAAGTGCCAGTACCTTCTCTGAAACATCTGTCAGATCGCCTTCAAGATGCTTGGTATTCTGATGTAACCTTTCAGCATTTACACTTATTCCTCTGTTGGTATTGCCGTGCACTTCTACTGTACTGGCGACCTGCCCCATTGAGTTTGCTGCTTCTGTAGAAATAATGCTGGTTTCTTCAATCAGGGACGACATATGGTTCACTACGTCCGACATGGCGCCGTTGGCTGCTGAAACTTTTTCAATGGCGTCTACAGAAGTTTGACTGTAGCGATTGATTTCATTGAGTACATCGTCAATGCCCTGGGTAGCATTTGTTGTCTTTTGAGCGAGGTCGCGCACTTCATCGGCAACAACGGCAAATCCCCGTCCCTGCTCTCCGGCCCTTGCAGCTTCAATAGCAGCATTTAAAGCGAGCATATTAGTCTGATCGGCCAGTTGATTAATGGTAGTGGTGATGCCGCTGATGGAATCGGCCTTGCTCTTTAATGTGGCGAGCATATCTGCTGAGGCTTCAATTTCACTACGAAGCTGACTTTGTTGTTCAACCAACTGGCTCAGAGCCTGCTTACAATCCTGAGTTTTATCGTCTGCTGCCTGAATTTTTTGCTGAGCATCTGTAGAGAATCCCACAAGTTGAAGATTACCTTCTTCAAGGTGCTTAATACTGCCGGCGATTTCCTGAACACTATCGGCCTGCTCTTTAAATACTGCGGCAAGCTTATCCAGAAAGTGGGAAACCGTTGCTCCACCTATAGCGATCCGGCTGGCAGACTGGCTGATAGACTCACCTAATTTCGAGTCAGCATCGTCTTGCCCGTCGGTTCCGGCAACAACCGTGCTCTGCTGAGGAAATATCAGAGCAGGTATGAGTGTTACAAAGAACACGGCGACAGCCACCCACCAGAAGGCTATATCAAATAGACCACACACCGACACGGTTACCAGGGCCAGTAACCCGGAGATAATTGAATTTTTCACGCCTGCTTACTTCCTCATTGTTGTTATGGTTAAACTATAGCCCATTAAAACAATTTGTTAACATCAATATGGATAAGACAATAGTCGATTTGGATTCACGAAATGGGACTAATCAGAGATCTGTATTCCGCCAGCCGGATTTAATTACATTTGCTGAATATAAGAGATTTAAATGAAAACTATACTGGTGTATAAAAGTTTATGCTGAACCGGGCCGACCCGATTAGATAGTGTTTACGTAGTCACACCTTAAGGTCATTAACCTCTTACCTCCGGCGCAAATAGACGCCACAACTATGGAATACTTATAAGGAAGTTTATGAAAATTAAATCTCTTGTTGCTGCTTCTGTGTTTTCTGCCTTATGCCTTTCGACACCTGTACTGGCTAAACATGATAAAGACAGCTCTGACAACCGTGTAGTAAAAGGAACTTACACAATTACCAAGGGGACTGTTGAGACTTTTGATGTTTCTACAGACCTGGTAAAACTTGAACAACTTGGACAATTTGAGATAGTGCTGAAAAGCACTGACTGGAAATCCTTTTCAAAAGATGAACGCAAATCTATTAAGAAACGGGAAAAAGTTAAAGGTGTGCTGAAAGGCACTATCGATCTGACAAACTTCTTTACTGCCGGACCTGTAATTTCTCATGTCATGATTGACGATGACAGAACATTCTCACTTCATTCTGCATACGATGTGTTTATCCCGCTTCAGGGGGATTTATTCTGCTCGGGCGGTGAGCCGATGATCATAAAAGAATATGTGAATCTGGTAGGTGCAACCGGTGTATATGAGAACCTTCAGTCAGGAACGATTGTACTTGAGGGTACCGTAAATAATTGCCCGGGTTTTGCTGATTACGGAAAATATGATTTCGATATCGTGCCTGATGAAAGTGTACTCATATTTGAATAGTCATACATTCAATGAGACAAGCCCGCATCTGTGGGCTTTTTACTGCCCGCTTTACAGTGAATTCAGGCATCAATGAGTGCATATTCTATGTTTGAATCGATCAACATATTTAAAAGAAGCATAGTGGGATTCTGAACAGAGAACAGAAACGAAAAAAGCCCGCTCAGATGAGCGGGCTTCTTCGTAATTGGGAGCCTGA
>NZ_CFHOXV010000071.1:0-9800 GCF_984505615.1 Alteromonas sp.
GACACCGCCCTTTCACGGCGGTAACAGGGGTTCGAATCCCCTAGGGGACGCCATACAAGAAAGACCAGCAAATGCTGGTCTTTTTTTTGCCTTGAATTTACCCGCCTGAATTCTTCTGCGGGAACCGTGCTGGTGATCCTGCCATCATCACAGATTGTTACTTTTTCACATACTTTCCAACCTCTAATCTTGCTAGTCTGATAGTTGATTAATAAAAGGAATTATCGCTATGCAAGGAACGCTTTTCATAAAACGTTTGTCGACGGTCGCGCTTTGTGTGAGTGCGCTTACTTTTCCTGTTATTGCCAGTGCAGACACCCTGATTTCCGATGATGCACTGGACGCCTGGTTTAAGGAAGGTAAGTATGGCCAGGTCATCGCGATACTGAAAGATGAAAAGAACAAGTCGGCAGAGCGCTTTTCTACTTACATCTCTGCACTGATGAATACTGATCTGGATGACGCAGAAGAGGCAGCAGAAGATTTTATCAATGCCTATCCGGAAAATTATCGTGTGTACTTGCTTCATGCGAGTGTCATGGGCGCACAGGCAGGAGAAAGTATTTTTTCAGCGTTGGGCTATGCTAAAAAAGCCCGTAAGAGTCTGGAGAAAGCTATTGAAGTGGCTCCTGACGAAATCCGCACTTATCAGGCTCTTTTCCAGTATCACCTTTTTGTTCCATCCATAGCCGGTGGTGATATGGACACGGCAAAATCACTGGTGGCTGATATAGCAGCACTCGACCCTGACGAAGGACAGATTGCCGAAGCAAAATATCTGCTGGCCGGTGATAAAAAAGAGGAAGGTATTTCGCTTCTTAAGAAGCTGATAGGAAAACCTGAAACCCGAGTTTATGCCAGATACGTGCTGGGTGATCAATATATGAGTGATGAAGCTTACCCGCAGGCTATTGAAACCTTGCAGCCTTTGCTGACGCTGCGCCTTGAGGCCGCTTCTGAAGAAGATGAGTCTGCATGGGAGGCATACAGCGAGGATCGGTTTAATCAGTTATACGGTCTTTACCGCCTGGGGCAAACAGCGGTGCAGTCGGGTGAGTATACCGGTACCGGCATTCAGGCACTGGAGACTTATCTGAGCGAATTGCCCGAAGCCGGTATCGATACAGATGGCTTGCCTTCTCTGAACTGGGCGAATCTCCGGCTGGCTGAGTTGTACCTGCATGATAATAATAAGGAGCAGGCAAAACTTACCCTTCAGCGTATCAGCGGCAAAGAAGATGACCGCTTCAGTAAACTGCTTAAGAAACTGCAGAAAAAAGTCTGACTGTCATTTCAGGCTGACAGCCCGCCACAGTATGCGTGCCCGGTAATTCTCTGCCGGGCCGGATAACGTGATAAAGTGCATATTCATCTGACTCGCGATAACAGCAACTTTAAATGCCGTGATATCGTGTCAGTCAGAACATTGTTGTTAACAGAAACAAAGGTTGGATATGCAAGATTACCCTATTGGTACCCCCGGAACGCCCTGGTCAGACACAGAGAAAAAACAGTGGCTGGATGCCCAGTCTGTTAAACGTAGCTATAAAGAAGAAGTGATTGACCGGTTGCCCGCGGTACCTGAGAATTATGAAATCACACAGTATGGTGCATTACCTTACGACGAGTCCCGCTATCCGCTTTACGTCATCAAACCAAAGTTATTCGTTAAATCCCTGCCAACCGTACTTATTACTGGTGGTGTTCATGGTTATGAAACCAGCGGCGTACAGGGTGCACTGAAATTTGCCACAGACCATCTGGCTGAATGGCAGGACAAATGTAACTTCGTAATTGCACCTTGTGTCAGCCCATGGGGTTACGAAACGATTAACCGCTGGGATCCCCTGGCTGTTGATCCTAACCGCAGTTTCCGTGCGGATTCTCCGGCACCTGAAGCAGCCATGCTGAAAGCGATGGTTGATGCCATTGAAGAGCCGGTTCATATGCACATCGATTTACACGAAACCACTGATACTGATAACTCCGAGTTCCGGCCTGCCCTGGGGGCGCGGGATGGTATCGTTCAGGATGTCTGGGAGATCCCGGATGGTTTTTATCTGGTTGCTGACAGCGGGAAGGTTGAGCTGGATTTTCAGAAAGCGGTCATTGAAAAAGTGCGGGGCGTTACACACATCGCACCTGCAGATGAAAATGATAAAATCATCGGGGCAGAGGTGCTTTACGATGGTGTGATCAGCTATGACAAGAAATCCCTGTTTCTGTGCGGAGGCCTGACTGATGCGCCATACGTTACGACAACCGAGGTTTATCCCGACAGTCCATCAGCCTCTGATGAAATATGCAATGATGCTCAGGTTGCAGCCATCATAGGCGGTCTGGAATATATTCTGGCCGGTTAAGAACAAAATATTCTTTGTTTACACTTCTGGACGTTTGAAAGTATAGACGTCTAAATGTATAGTGTGCTTCCTGACTCAGCGAGGCACACTATGTATACTTTCAAAGCATTGATTTACGACGGCAACCGACAGCGCATCGTTTCTCACGATTGCGAAACCAAAGCTGAGTTCGAACAGTACCTGACCCGTGAGTTCGGATGCTACGTGTGTTTGTGGATTGCTCAGGACGTGAAAAACATCGCCAGTTAACCGGCGAACCTCGCAGTATCATCACTTCATATTGTATTACCCCTTACTCAACGGCTTTCATTTCATCTGTGGCAGGATGATTCGCTGCCTTTTCTCTGCTAAACTTCGCGCCCGTTTCTAAACCATACCGGCACAGTGTAACCACATGAGAATCTTACTTGCTCCCATGGAAGGGGTCGTTGACCATCTGATGAGAGACATGCTTACCCGCGTGGGTGGCTTTGATTTATGTGTGACCGAATTTGTGCGGGTGGTCGATCAAAAGTTACCGCATAAAACCTTCTATAAGCTTTGTCCTGAGTTGCATAATGGCAGTGTGACACCGTCTGGCGTACCGGTAAGGGTTCAGCTACTGGGCCAGCACCCTGAGTGGCTGGCAGAAAATGCGCAAACAGCAGTAGAGCTGGGTTCCCCCGGTGTGGATCTGAACTTCGGATGTCCGGCAAAAACCGTGAACAAAAGTAAGGGCGGGGCGGTGTTGCTGAAAGAAACTGAAACCCTTTACAACATTGTCAAAGCGGTACGGGAAGCCGTGCCGGCAGAGCAGCCTGTCACAGCGAAAATCCGGCTGGGGTTTGAGGATAAATCTCTGGCTATCGAAAATGCCATTGCTATTACAGAGGCAGGCGCGGATCAGCTTGTTGTGCATGCACGCACTAAAACCGAGGGTTATAAGCCTCCTGCTTACTGGGACTGGATTGCTAAAATTCGCGCTCACACCAATATTCCGCTGGTTGCTAACGGTGAAATCTGGCATGCCGGTGATGCACTGCGCTGTCAGGAGCAGTCTGGCTGTACCGATTTGATGCTGGGACGTGGCGCACTGGCCATGCCAAATCTGGCGCGGACTATCCGGGGCGAGCAGGCGGTTATGCGCTGGGAAGAAGTGGCGGATTTATTGATTCATTATTCTGGCTATGAGATTTACGGCGATAAGGGACGGTACTATCCCAACCGCATTAAGCAATGGTGTGGTTATCTTAAGCGTCAGTATCCGCAGGCGGAAACCCTGTTTAATGATATCCGTAAATTGCAAAAAGCGGATGAAATTGTCGCTGTACTGCATCGTCAGTCCTCGCATAGCAGCGTCGCTTAATCTCACCGTATATTGTTTGTTTTCCCGCAATTGTCTAGGTTATTAATGGGGAGGGCTTTTCGACAGAAACAGCCGCAATACTCATACTAAAAACGTAAACAATAAAAACGGAAAACATCATGAAACACACACCAACAAAGCTGGCCTTAGCGCTGGCTTGTCTGTGTTCCACTGTTTTAGTCGCTTGTTCCGACAAGCCGGCTGAAAAGGGAGAGCAGGCGCCTCATGTGTCAATCAACACCGATCCTTATCCCGGCACCTACACACCCATAGCCGGAAAGCCCACAGTCATTATCAACGTCACCATCCTGGATGGTGTGGGTAACCGCATTGAAAACGGCATGATTTATTTTGCTGACGGGAAAATCGTAGCAACAGGTGAAACGGTTGAATACCCCGCTGATGCGGTTGTTATCGACGGTGAAGGAAAGTGGGTTACTCCCGGTATTATCGACAACCATAGCCACCTTGGTGTTTATCCGTCTCCGTCAGTGGGCTCTACGTCTGACGGAAACGAAATGACGAAGCCGGTAACCCCGGGCGTATGGGCAGAGCATTCCGTATGGCCACAGGATCCCGGTTTCGGCCGCGCTCTGGCGGGTGGCGTCACCTCGCTGCAAATACTGCCCGGCTCAGCGAATTTATTTGGCGGCCGCTCGGTGGTACTGAAGAACGTACCAAGCCGCACTATGCAGGATATGAAGTTTCCTGATGCCCCTTACGGGATGAAAATGGCTTGCGGTGAAAACCCGAAACGTGTGTATGGCCAGAAAGGTGGTCCGATGACCCGTATGGGCAATGTTAAAGGTTACCGTCAGGCGTGGTCTGACGCCCAGGCTTACATGCGCGAATGGGATAAATACGAAGCGGATTACGATGCAGGGAAGGACCCAAAGGCCCCGAAACGGGATCTGGATTTAGAAACCATGGCCGGCGTGCTTAATGGTGACATTCTTGTGCATATGCATTGCTATCGCGCTGATGAAATGACGGTCATGATGGACATGATGAAGGAATTTAACTATCAGATTTCCTCATTCCACCATGCTGTTGAAGGCTACAAAATTGCCGACAAGCTGGCAGAAAACAATGTGTGTGCCTCCATGTGGGCCGACTGGTGGGGCTTCAAGCTGGAAGCGTATGACGGGATCCGTGAAAACATTCCGGTGGTACACGCTGCGAAAGCCTGTGCCATTGTACACAGTGACGACGAACTCGGCATTCAGCGCTTAAATCAGGAAGCGGCCAAAGCCTGGTCTGATGGTAAACGTGCCGGCATGGATATCTCTATGGCCGATGCGTGGCAATGGCTGAGCGCCAACCCGGCAAAATCACTGGGGATTTTTGATAAAACCGGTTCTCTGGAAGCAGGAAAGAATGCCGATCTTGTATTATGGACAGGGAATCCTTTCTCGACTTACACCAAAGCTGAACAGGTCTATATTGATGGTGGCAAGGCTTACGATCTGAAGAACCCGGATAGCTGGCCGTTAAGCGATTTTGAAGTGGGTCAGGTCGGTGAAGGAGATGTAAAATGAAGCGCTTATTATCACTTGCTGTTGCCGCAGCTCTCAGTACCGGTGTGATGGCTGAGAATATCGCCATTACAGGGGGGAAAGTACTTACCCAGACAGCACAGGGCACGATAGAAAACGGCACCGTGTTGATTAAAGACGGTAAAATTGAAAAAGTGACAGCTGGCGGCAACGTGCCGGCGGGCTATACCCGTGTGGATGCCAGCGGAAAAGTGGTTACGCCGGGCTTTGTCGGTGCGTTAACCTCTCTTGGCCTTGTTGAAGTGTCGTCTTGGGCGGGTGAGGTGGATTCTTCTGCCGGAGCAACGCCTGTCAGCACAACCGGTGCGGCTCTGGATGTCACATATGCGATAAATCCTGACTCCACGCTTATCGACGTAAGCCGTATTGAAGGGGTAACCTCAGCGGCAACGACGGTACAGTACACTGACATGTTATTCCATGGCCAGGGTGCGGTGATCAGTCTTGACGACAACGCAGAGATATTAAAAAACAAAGCCTTCATGGTGGTGAACGTGGACGGTAATTCAGCCGACAGCCACGGCGGCTCAAGGGCAGCATTGTGGGTGACACTGGAAGCGCTGTTTGATGAAGTCAGCAGCACGAAGTCCGTGCCTTCACTGACTTCAAGCTGGGACGGTATTAACGCCCGTGCAGATATCAAAGCGCTCAAAGGTGTTGTCAGCGGTGATGTACCGTTATTCATCGAAGCCGACCGTGCAGCAGATATCCGCCAGGTGCTGGCGTTTAAAAAGCGTCACGCGGCCATGCATCTTGTGTTACTGCATGGCGTGGAAGCCTGGCGTGTTGCTGATGAACTGGCTGAAGCCGGCGTGCCGGTTATTCTTGATCCGCAGCTGAACTTACCCGGTAACTTTGAGCAGTTAGGTGCGACGTTACATAACGCAGCAAGACTGGAAGAAGCCGGTGTGAAAGTCGCTATAGGTATGGAAACTCACAATATCCGTCTGGCTGCCCAGCATGCCGGGAATGCTGTTGCCAACGGCCTGAGTTATGAAGGTGGTATC
The DNA here is from genome assembly GCF_984505615.1 of Alteromonas sp. Lineage (NCBI taxonomy): Bacteria > Pseudomonadati > Pseudomonadota > Gammaproteobacteria > Alteromonadales > Alteromonadaceae > Alteromonas > Alteromonas sp. The sequence continues at coordinate 6,272 of NZ_CFHOXV010000071.1, forward strand.
GCCAGTCTTACTTCAGTTCCTGCCGCGATTCTGGGTGTGGACGGTCAGGTTGGTTCACTTGCTCCCGGCAAACGTGCCGATGTTGTGATCTGGAGTGGTGATCCCCTTGAAGTAACAGAAGTGGCGGAACAGGTCTATATTGAAGGTGAAGCCATTGAAATGTCTTCCCGTCAAACCAAACTTCGTGACCGCTACATGAAACTGACAGAACAACCTGCAGGCGTGACTTCACATTATGTGAAGCCGTAAAGATGTAAAACAAACAAGAGGATGCCGGGCATCCTCTTTTTTTGTGAGCAAATAAGGTAATGAAAAGCGGGATATCTGACTGGTTTATGCGGATGCTTTCTGCCCGGGCAGAATAGGTCACCCGCTAAACTGGCGGGCTCAGCTCCGGTTCAGAATGAGCGGAGCGAGTTGCTGAGCCATAAACTGTGCAATCATTGGCTGGGCTTCTGCATTAGGATGAATGCCGTCGTTTTGCATTAGTGATTTATCCAGCGCTACCTGTTGCAGGAAAAACGGGATTAAATTTATGTCATTTTCCTCTGCCACCGCATCAAATGCATTGGCGAACATCTGTGTGTAGCGACGCCCGTAATTTGTAGGAATTTCCATATCCTGTATGAACACAGTGGCCCCCGACGCTTTTGCCAGCTTAACCATTTCGTTCAGGTTGGATTTCGTCTTTGTGACCGGGTGACCTTGTAATCCGTCATTACCACCCAATTCTATAAGTACATGTGTTGGCTGATGTTGTTCCAGCAATCTGGGAAGTCTGGCAAGGCCACCGTCGGTGGTTTCTCCGCTTATCGCGGCGTTTATTACATCAATCTGATGCTGTTCGTCATTCCAGATATTTTGTAACAAACTAACCCAGCCTTCCTGTTGCTTTAAACCATAGCCTGCACTTAGGCTATCACCCAGGACTAACAGTTTGAAATGCGGTGATGTTTGCTGATTTTCTGACGCAGCGTGCAGATGATCTGAAACCACCAACAGCTGTAAAAATAAAAGAGCCCATGCAAAAGCAAAGCGGCGGTATCGTTGTAACAAAAACACGGCAGTGACAACTCCTATGATTAGCACCCGAAATATTACGAAAACAGTATCTACGAGTGAAGGTGAGCTTCAGATCCTTCAACCAATTTCATTCGAAGTCAAGGCAGGTGAGTCTGTTGCCATTGTCGGCGCGTCTGGTTCCGGCAAATCCACTTTACTGAGTCTGCTGGCAGGGCTGGATGAAGTGAGCAGCGGAGAAATCCATCTCGACGGCGCTCCCCTTCATACCATGAACGAAGAAGCGCGGGCACGGCTGAGAGGGGAAAAAGTCGGGTTTATTTTCCAGAGCTTTATGCTGGTGCAAAGTCTGACAGCCATCGAGAACGTCATGCTGCCTGCGGAGATTTCAGGGCTAAGTGACGCGAAAGGCCGCGCGAAGAAAATTCTGGAGCAGGTGGGATTGTCCCACAGAGCGCATCATTATCCTAATCAGTTGTCCGGCGGCGAGCAACAACGGGTTGCTATTGCAAGGGCATTTATCGGTCAGCCAAAAATCCTATTTGCCGATGAGCCTACAGGTAATCTAGATGCTGCCAACAGTGAAAAAATTGAGCAGCTTTTATTTCAGATGAACCGTGAACTGGGCACGACACTGGTGCTGGTTACCCATGACAACGAGCTGGCACTGCGTTGCTCACGACAACTGACGATGCAGGCGGGGGAACTGACCGAAACTACGGTATCATCCGGTCCTGTCGCTGAGGAAGCCTGATATGGGGATGGCATTTAATTTAGCGTGGCGTTTGTTTAAGCATGAGGCCCGGCGGGGTGAACTTACCATTATCCTGCTCGCTATTGTGTTATCAGTGGCGTCGGTGTTGTCACTGTCGTTGTTCAGTGAGCGCCTTCAGGGCGCACTGACCGAGCGCTCTGCCAGCTTTATGGCTGCAGACAGTCAGTTACGCGCCTCTCAACCGGTGGACCAAGCCTGGATTGCACAGGCGCAAACGGACGGGCTGGGCACGGCTTCACAGGTCGCCACCCGTTCTATGGCATTCGGTGAAGAGCAGATGTCACTGGTGGATTTGCGTGCCGTAGACGGACACTATCCGTTAAAGGGTGAAATTCTGGTGACGGACTCGCCGTTTGGAGAGGCGAAGCCGGCTACAGGTTTGCCTCAACCCGGCGAAGCGTGGATAGATTCGCGGTTATTTCAACTGCTGGATGTTGAGCCCGGCGGTACCGTTTATGTGGGCGATGCCGCATTTACAGTGACGAATGTGCTGTCCGAAATTCCTGATGCTGGTTTCAGCATTTTTTCAACTGACCCCATCGTATTAATCCGTGAAGCCGATTTACCGGCTGCAAATATCACCGGCCCCGGCAGCCGGGTGACGTACAAAGCTTATTTTACCGGTGATACGTCACAACTCGACACGTTCTATGAGTGGCTGCGTCCGCAGCTTGATGATGAAATTCACCGCTGGCAGTCTGTTGAAGATGATGAATCCCCGGTCGGCCGCTCGGTGAAGCGCGCCGAACGTTATTTCCTGCTCGCCAGTCTGCTTGCCATCATTCTGGCTGCGGTGTCGATTGCCGTTGCCGCCCAGCGATACAGTCAGCGTCATTTTGACCCTGTAGCCATTATGAAAACACTGGGCGCGAGCAAAACCACAATACGCCGCATTTACACCATGCAAATTTGTTTTATCACTCTGGTGGGCATCGTGATTGGTATTACTGCCGGCGTTATTATTCAGCAGATAGTGGTGACGGCGCTGGCTGATCAGGTAGATGTATCACTGAATGTATGGCACTGGCGACCGGTGTTAATTGCTGTCTTTACCGGTGTGGTTTGTGCGCTTCTGTTTTCACTTTATCCCTTACTGCGCTTATTTTCGGTGCCGCCGCTGCGGGTACTGCGCCGTGATGTTGGCGCAGGAATGAGCTCAAAATCCCTGCAGTTTCTGGCTGCGGGTGGTGCAATTTTCTTACTGATGTGGACGTACAGTCAGGACTTGAAAATCAGTGCCATTCTGTTTGTGTCCGGCATTGCGCTGGTCGCCGGTTTGCTGCTTGTTACGCTGGGTCTTATCCGTGTGGGACGCAAACTGGGCAGCGGCAGCATGGGACCGTGGCAGCTGGCGTGGGCCCGTATCCGCAGACGCTCCATGGATAACAGTGTGCAGCTTATCAGTTTCTCTGTGACCTTATTGTTGTTGCTGGTAGTGCTGGTTATGCGCAACGATATGGTCGCGCAATGGCGGGCACAGTTGCCAGAGGGCACGCCTAATTATTTCCTGATCAATATTACCCAAAGTCAGAAACCTCAGCTGCAATCGCACTTTGAGCAGGCGGATGTGGAAGCTTCTGACTTTTATCCCGTTGTACGCGGGCGGTTCGTTGCGGTGAATGATGACCGTGTGAATACAGAAGTTTCGAAAGAAGACAGGGAAGGTCCCCGTGAAGGCAGGGACGGTCTGGGCCGTGAAGCGAATCTGACATGGAGTAACACCCTGCAATTTGG
>NZ_CFHOXV010000072.1:0-9534 GCF_984505615.1 Alteromonas sp.
TATCTTGCCAGTGACGAAGCCAGCTTTGTCACCGGCGCAGATTTTTCCATTGATGCAGGGGCCATTGCCTGGTAAGTGTCGTCTGGCGAATAGCGGGCAAGACATTGCCCGTATAACCCGCCAATTAAAAACCCCGCTGCCAGTTAACTGTCAGCGGGGTTTTCTCTTATCTGTATATCAGAAGTTGTACTTAGCTCTGACACCGTAAGTACGTGGTGCTTTCAGTGCTGCATAAGTAGCGGTTGATGCCGGGCGATGTATTGCGGCAGTCAGTACCGTTTCGTCAGTGATATTGTTTCCGTACACAGTCACTGTCCAGGCCCCGCCGTTGTCTAGTGTAAATGATAGATCTGTGACACCAACAGCATCCTGTTTTTGTGAATCTTCGTAACCAATATCTAGATAGCGTTCTGTTTCGTAGTGATGCCAGACTGAGCCCACCAGATAAAGCCCGTCACTGAGTTCGAATGTGTGTTCGTACCCCAGATTCAATGTCCATTCAGGACTATTGAGTGCCGGTTTACCGGAACAATCAACCACCAGAGTAGTACCGTCATCATCGGGAGTAGTTGCACAGGTGGTTACTGTTGTGTCTGCTCCTGCTCCGTCATAAATGAACTCATCGTAACTGGCATCCAGATACTGAATATTCGCTTTCAGCAAACCGTAATCGCTGACAGCATACTGAATATCTACCTCTGCCCCCTGCATGGTGGCAGCACCGGCATTACGAGTGAGAGAACCAAATGCGCCGGACGGTAAGTAACCCAGATAAGTCACCTGCTGATCTTTATAGTCCCAGTAAAAAGCTTCAATGTTCAGCTGTAGCTGATTATCCATAAAGCGATTTTTACTACCGGCCACCAGCGCGCCGATTTCTTCCGGTTCATAGGAGTTATCGACAGAGTCAGCAAAGAAGCCGCCCGATTTAAAGCCGGTGGTGTAGTTCACATACAGCATGGAATCTGCATTCACATCGTATTCAATTCCCGCGCGGTAGGTGAAGTTGCTGAAAGAGCGCTCGTCTTCAGCCTGCACAGTGTCGGGCGTATTGTTAAAGTCGTATAAGTTATACGTTTCCAGCGTCAGCGGGGACTGACGCACCTGCATCTCTTTTTCTTCATCAGTGAAACGGGCACCTAAAGTAAAGCGGAGGTTATCAGTGGCCGACCAGGTCATTTGTCCGAACACCGCCTGACTGTCTGTGCCTAGATCAGAGTAAACATACTCACCAGCCGGCCCCCATAATGAAGCAGCAAAGGAAAAAGGCGCCGCCCAGGTCAAAGATTTTTGATCTTCAGCGTAAATGAATGCACCGGCAACGTACTTAATTGCGCCGGTATCGTTTGAGGCGAAGCGCACTTCCAGTGAACTTTGCTTATTCTCGTCCTGGTTGATAACCGGAAAACCAGGCAAGTAGAAGGTTGTGTCAGGCTCAGCCACGCGGTAAGAAGGAATAACCGTCAGCGAGCCACTGTCAAAGTGAGCGTTGATAGTGGCGGACACCCCCCAGAAAGTACTGTCCTGATAGCCTTCGTAATCAACGCCCTCGTCAGCGTCATAGAAATTGAAGGTCTCAAAATCCATGTAAGTACTGACAAACTCAGGGCGGCTGAGGAAAAAGGAGGTGGGTTGGGCTGCTTCAAATGCCGCTATACTCACCGGGTCTGCACCACCAATCCGCTCATCAATTTCCGGCGCGCCGTCAGAGATCAGCACACTGCCCGCACCTTTGCCGCCAGCCTTGTAGTAGTCACCGCTCAGCAATACGTCATATTTATCATTGGGGGCATACAGGTAGTGCACCCGCAACGCTTTTCCGTCTTCGTCATCATAACCGTCTGATAAATACCCGTCGCGGCTGACCCACTGCCCGGAAATGCGCAAAGCTGAGTTGTCACTGACAGCAACATTTACCGCGCCCGCCAACTGACGTGAATTATAATTTCCAACACTGCCGCTAATGTAGCCCTCTGTGTAGCCCAACTCAGGCTTGCGGGAAATAACATTGATAGCACCGCCGGTAGCATTACGGCCGTAAAGCGTTCCCTGAGGTCCTTTCAGCAGCTCAAGTCGCTCAAGGTCGAAAAAAGTTCCCACCACAGAGCCCGGACGGCCAATGTAAACACCGTCATAGTTGAAGGCCACCGCGTTTTCGGCAAACGCATTCGTTCCCTGTGTACCCACACCCCGTACGTAAAAACTGTTCCCTGTGCCGCCGGTCTTGTTGATTTGCAGCGCAGGCACTAAAAATGACAATTGGTCAGGCTGCGTGATGCCGCTCTTTTCCAACTGCTTTGTGGAAATGGCTGATACCGCCAGTGCCGCTTTCTGCACATTCTCAGTGCGGTGCTGGGAAGTGATTTCAATGACCTCCAGGCCGGACTGCGCGTTTTCATTGTCTGACTGGGCGTAAGCCGGGGTCACGGCAGCAGCGACAGCCAGGGCGAGCATAGTAGGGATTCGCGTTTTGTTCACAGGTTTGTACTCCAGGTTCTCTCATCCGTTTGTGAAACGCCGGGGCGGTTTTATCATCCTGGCGACAAATTAGCGCGCCGGCTAACCGCTATAGGCAATCACAATTGATTAACAACGGAACAACAATAGAGAAACGTGAAGATTAAATTAAATCGTCATTACCGATGCCAGATATTTGTAACGGCAATAGTGAATGTCGGGCGAAAAAAAACGGCAGTGTGATAAACACACTGCCGTTACGGACAACAGAAACGCAGGCAGTTAGCTTCTGTTTTCTTCAACAAATTCAATAAGGTTTCCTGCGCAATCGCGGATAAAGCAGCCTTTACCAAACTTCTCCCTGACCACGAAGGCAACATCGGCTCCCCGAGCTTCCACAACGTCGAGAAAGCGTTCCAGATCAGGTACTTTGAACGCCACGTGTTTATTGCCGTGGGTTTTTACATCTTGCGGTGGATGCCGCCTTTCTTCGGGCAACGAAGCCGCCCCTTCCACTTCAAATATTTCGAAGCGCAGGTCACCCCGTCGTACCATCGCCACCTTCGCCCTGGCAGCTTCGATGTAAAATTCCCGCTCGGTGGCAAAGTCCAGCACGCTGGCATACCAGGTTTTTGCCTGTTCAAGATCAGGCACACTTACACCGCCATGATGGAATATAAATTCCGGTAACACGTTATCAGTCATGCTTACTCCGCTGTCCAGCCACCGTCGACTACCAGACTGGTGCCGGTCATTAATGCGGATGCATCTGATGCCAGAAACAATGCCGCGCCCATAAGATCCTGCACATTACCCAGTCTGCCGATTTTGATTTTTTCAAGCACAGAAGCCAGAAAAGCTTTGTCCTCAAAGAAAGGTTTGGTCAGCGGCGTTTCAATAAACGTAGGGGCAATAGTGTTAGTGCGGATCCCGTGCGGAGCGAGATCGAGGGCCATGGCTTTATTCATGCCTTCCAGTGCCCATTTCGATGCACAATATAACGAGCGGTTAACGCCGCCCACATGTCCCATCTGCGATCCGATGTGAATCAGCGACCCTTTAACGCCACCGGCAATCATGCGCTGAATACAGGATTGTGCGACAAAATAGGCGCTTTTCACATTCAGATTAAGTACCGCATCGTAGTCGTCTTCTGTGACTTCAGTGACCGGTTTTGGCCGGTTAGTACCGGCATTATTGACCAGCACATGAAACGGGTCGTGCCGTTCGAAGAAGTCACGCACTGCATTAAGATCACTGACATCCAGTACCTCAGCCTGCGCCTTATCGCCCCGCGCACAAATGGCCTCTGCCGCAGATTGAATTTCGCCGGCGGAGCGGGCAACCAGTGTTACCGATGCCCCGGCTTCCGCCAGTCCGGCAGCAATGGCGAGGCCAATGCCCCGCCCTGCACCGGTAACCAGTGCCCGTTTACCCTCCAGACGAAAGTCCGGTAATGCCGGTAAAGTACTGTTTGTCATAGTGACTCCTAAACCTTCGTTTTTGCGGTGGGTGTAACCGTTCCGGCATACGGCACATCAATATTGCCGTAACGACGCACCCGCAGGTTTGCCTGTTCACCATGACCGGCAAAGCCTTCCAGACCACATAAGCGCGAGCAGTACTCACCGATTAATGCAGAAGCCTCGTCGGTAACCACTTTCTGATAGGTACAGGTTTTAATGAATTTGCCAACCCACAGACCACCGGTATAACGGGCGGCTTTCTTTGTTGGCAACGTGTGGTTAGTACCGATAGCTTTATCGCCATACGCCACATTGGTACGCGGACCAAGGAACAGCGCGCCGTAGTTAGTCATGTTTTTAAGGAAATAATCCGGATCAGCCGTCATTACCTGCACGTGCTCACTGGCAATCTCATCAGCAATCTGCACCATTTCTTCATAGCTTTCTGCCACGATAACTTCACCAAAGGTCTCCCACGCTTTACGGGCATGGTCGGCGGTAGGCAGAATTTCCAGCAGACGCTCAATTTCTGCCATGGTTTCTCTGGCCAGTTTTTCTGAATTAGTCAGCAGCACACCCGGGCTGTCCGGTCCGTGCTCGACCTGACCGAGAATATCAGTAGCACACATTTCACCGTCTACCGACTCATCAGCAATGATCAGAGTTTCTGTAGGACCGGCAAATAAGTCGATACCTACACGGCCATATAACTGACGCTTCGCTTCAGCAACGAACGCATTGCCCGGGCCAACCAGAATATCCACACCACTGATGGTTTCGGTGCCCAGCGCCATTGCGCCGATAGCCTGAATACCGCCCAGCGCATAAATTTCATCGGCACCGGCCAGTGCCTGCGCAGCTACAATGGCCGGCGCGGGTTTGCCTTTAAACGGTGGCGCACAGGTAATAACACGGGGAACACCGGCCACTTTCGCGGTGATAACCGACATATGAGCAGAAGCCAGCAGCGGATATTTTCCGCCCGGCACATAACAACCGGCAGCGTTTACCGGTAAATTCTTGTGCCCCAGAATAACCCCCGGCAGAGTTTCTACTTCTACATCTTTCATGGAGTCGCGCTGAATTTGCGCGAAATTACGCACCTGCGTCTGGGCGAATTCAATGTCTTTCAGATCTTGCGGAGACAGCGAGTCCATACACGCCTGAATTTCTTCCTTTGTCAGCCGGTAATCTTCTCTGTCCCAGTTATCAAATTTAACGGAAAGATCGCGGATAGCCGCATTGCCCCGCTTTTCAATGTCTTCAAGTGTCGCTTCTACAATCTCGCGTACTTTGCGGTCAGCATCTGCTTTAACCTGCGCTTCCGCGCCCCGCTTTAACCAAATAGCCATGGTGGTCTCCGTTACAAATAGGGTAATTAAAAGCCGTCTATCACTGTTCTGGTGTGAACCACCGCCGGCGGGGCAATAAAGAACTCAGACACCAGCGACCGCCAGGCTGCAAAGCCTTCAGACTGCCGGAAAGTTTCCATATGCGCTTCGACAGAGTCCCAGCGCACCAGCAAAACATATTCGCCTTCGTTCTCAATCACTGCATCCAGAGCAAAGCTGTGGCAACCTTCTGCTTGTTTGAAGTGTTCCACAGCCAGAGAGACCGCTTTTTCAAACCGGATCTTGTTCTCAGGAGAAACGACCAGTCGCGCCATTTCTGTCACCATATTTTCACTCCAAAATTTTCAGATTAATTGCTTTGTTAATTTCAGGCATGTTTTCCTGACAAACAAATTCACGCAGTCAACAGGTATAAATCAGTGAGTGTATTTATAAGAAATTAGGGCGTGAAATCCGAATCGGATTTATTAATAAAATGTATCTGGAAAACGAATATTTACGCTTTAAAAGGTGTTTTATTATTTGTATCCACAATGAGAAAAAGGTAAATGCAAATGAAAAGAGTGGTGGTAACCGGCGCAGGCGGTTTCGTAGGACAAAAGTTGTGTGATGCTATTCTGGCAAAGCCGGACTGGCAGTTGATTGCCATTGATATGGTATTACCCGATTTCCTGAAAAATCATGACCGGGTTGCGGCGTTTGAAACCCCTTTTTCTGATGAAACCATGCTGTCAGAAGTGTTCTCATCACCCTGTGATATTCTGTTCCACCTTGCAGCCGTTCCCGGCGGTGCGGCAGAACAGAACCCGGCACTCTCCAAGACGGTGAACCTGGATGGCACACTGACCCTGTTTTCAAAGGCGTGCGAAAATGGTCACCGCCCTCGTATTGTGTACACCAGTACGATAGCAGTCCTCGGCGCTCCTATGCCTGACGTGGTAGACGACAATGCCCCGATTGTACCGGCCATGACCTACGGCACGCATAAGGCCATGATTGAGTTAGCACTGGCTGATTTTTCCCGCCGCAAACTGGCCGATACCGTGACAGTAAGATTGCCCGGCATTGTTGCCCGCCCCCTTGCCAAAAGTGGCCTGAAATCGGCTTTTCTGAGTGATGTATTTCATTTGCTCAAGGCGGGCCAGGCTTATGTTTCTCCGGTGTCTGAACAGGCTACCATGTGGCTGATGTCAGTGAACCAGTGTGTGAATAACCTTTTGAATGCTGCCGTGCTGGACAGCTCACAAATGCCGGTAAGCCGTGTTGTTACGCTGCCTGCAGTGAGAATTAGTATGATTGAATTGGTAAGGGAAATTGCCTCGCAGACCGGCGCGTCTGAAGAACTGGTCAGCTGGAAGCCCGATGCAGCGTTGGAAGAAGGGTTTGGAAAACAGCCGCCTTTGTTCACGCCAGCCGCAGAGCATGCGGGATTCCGTCACGACGGTGACATTACGGCACTGGTAAAAAACACACTTTTGTAAATTTATTGTCTTACCCTTGTAAAGCTATTGGTGTGGCGGTATATTCGGTACATCTTACAGACGGGAGACATTCCAAATGATGTATTTTCTTTGCGATATTTTAACGATGTGCAATCCGGAAATTATTGAAAAAAATGAAGATGCGGAATCACCGGAAATTTCAGAATCGCCGTCATCATAATTGCGAAAAGAATTAAAAAAAGCAGCTTTTATAAAGCTGCTTTTTTGATTTAAAAATTCACTTCAAAACATACACAAATGCCTTCGTTTTTTCCCCGCTTATCAACTGGATCTCGGTTTCTGTTCGCACATACTCTTCACCTTCGAAATCATCGAGATCTTGCCAATGTTTATCCAAAGAGGGAGACGTAAATACCTGACCATCGATACGTTGTCCATGTGCAGCAAGCTTTAATCCCGGGCAGCCCTGTGCAGCGCCCCAACCTTCTTCAATTAAATGTCCGTGCAGATACCCGGCTTCGAATTCACCGCCAATTGCGGTAAGTATATGCTCGTTGGGAAAACCTTGCCGTAAGGTGCCGTAAACAAATAATGCAGTCATGTTGATACTCCTTTTCAACAAAGTTTAACTGAATTTGCTTCTGAAGATGAAGTACACCGCCCCCACCAGGCACAACCCGGCCCACAGAAAATTCGGAATAAAGAAAAAGCCAACTCCCGGCGAGTTGGCTTTGAATGAGATTAAAATGCCCAGGAGGCTGCCAGACCAAGAGAGCGCACTGAGTTGAGCCCCCAGGTTTGGTGAATTGAGGCAAAGCCACGGTTATTTTCACCGGGATCAAAGCCCATAGAGACGGGGTATTTCTCGTCGGTACAGTTATTACAAAATACCCACACCCGTAAGCCTTCATCGGTTTCAAAACCGGCACTGATGTTAAAGGTAGTGATGGCATCGAGCTCTGTTGAAGGCGATGCAATCCCGTAGTTAATATCAGACCGGTAATATACACTGGCGTTAAGGAATCCGTACACCGTTGCCGTAATTTCCTGCTCGTACTGTGCCTTAAGCGTAGACGTGAAATCTGCCGCCAGTGGTGTGGAATACCCGGATGCATCAAAGAATGCATCGTCGGGTCCACACTCTGTTGAGTCTGGTGTACAAGATGCCTGTGCAAATTCATCGAAAGTTGAATCCAGCAGGGCTACATCCCAGTAGAAAGTCAGGTTGTCACTGGCCAGTGCTCTTACTGAAATTTCAGCGCCCCGCGAAGTTACGGTGGCAGCATTCTGGATAATGAACGCCTGGGCATCGAGATTAAATGACTGCGCCTGGTAATTATCAAAATCGGTATTAAACACGGACAGGTTGAAAATGACCTTGTCATCCAGCACTTTGCTCTTAAAGCCTGCTTCGATGGTGGTAGAAATCTCATCTTCAACGGCAAACGGAATCGCTTCGTTATCCTGATTGTCGGTATTAAAGCCCGGCGCTTTATAGCCCTGACCTACCGACACATACATCATCAGGTCGGCGTCATACTGGTACTGTGCCCCCAGCTTCCAGCTCAGATTGGTGTTATCTACTGATTCATTGAATTGTCCACGGGGGCCACCGATACCGATGAAATAATCTTTCTGCATTTGCAGTACATCGGAAGTAACTTCATCCTGCGTCACCCGGGCGCCGGCGGTGGCAGTGAGTTTATCTGTAACATAGAAATCGAACTGTCCGAAAGCGGCGTAGCTGGTTTGCGTTAGCGTAGTCACCGAGTCGTTACCTAAAAACACGTCGTTGCTGTAGGGGCAGCCCGGTGGCGGACCGGATATCTCAGCCTCTACACAGAATGGAAATCCAACGGCTACAAACGGCGGCGGCCCCTGCACTTCCAGACTGTTTGTCATATTTGATTCTGAATCGAAATAGAATAAGCCCACCTGACCGGAATAGTTTTCAGTGGCAGGAAACACCAGACGTAATTCATTGGAGAACTGTTCATACTCATTGGTGTTCGGGTTATTAACGATATCGGGCAGCGATGAAAAGTCGTTATGCAGGTTCGCGTCACTGTCGAAGTAGCGCCACGCAGCGATATTGATAAGCTCCATACCATTGTTGAATGCGTAAACCACTTCTCCCTGCAGCCCACCGGTTTCTACGTCCTGAAACATCTCACCATCGGAATTATTGGTCATGTTTTCTGGCCCTGGCGTAATGTTGTCTGCTGCCAGTAGCGCGACAATCTCACTGTCAGGATCGACTTCACGGAACGTTCTGGCATAGCGCTCTCCGGTGCCTTCGTTCTTATTGTAGTCACCAATAAAATAAAGGCTCAGCGGACCATCTTCATACAGGTACTTCAATTTAATCCCGGACTTTTCCTGATCTAAGTCCGTACGTTCAGTATTGGGATAGATGTTGTCGATAATACTGTCCTGCATGGAATACAACGCATTGATGCGCAGAGCAGAATTTTCTGATACCGGCAGATTAATAGTGCCTTTTGCAATCTTGCCGGTAGCATCTGTTGGCGTGGTATCTCTTAAATTGTATTCAAATGAGATATTGCCTGAGCTTTCATCAATGACCGGGCGTTTCGTTGCGATATTGACCAGACCTGCAGACGCATTTTTACCGAACAACAAGCCTTGCGGACCGTTCAGCACTTCCACTGAAGCGATGTCGTTGAAGGGCTGACCGGCCAGTGCATTCCTGCCCAGACTTACGCCGTCAATGGCCAGCGCAACGCTGGGGTCGATAGTCTCGGCAAAAATCTGGGAACCGATGCCACGAATGGCGTAGGTATTGTCCTGTCCCAC
>NZ_CFHOXV010000073.1:0-8179 GCF_984505615.1 Alteromonas sp.
TAAAATTTTTACCGAGATATTTATTTATCGTTTTTGCTTTTGCTGGTGACTCGACAATAACCAGTGATTTTGCCATAAAAATTGATTAAACCTGTTCGTAATCAGAGATTTAGATCATCTCATTGAATAATAAAGGGTATAAAGAAGTGATGGTGCACTACCCTTTCTTTTTTTAACATATATCTACAAAGTGAATGGAAAACAAGATCTTCTTAATAGTTATTCTGTCGCCTGCTTCAAATACCGCCACAAACCGTTCACTTTTTAATCACTCACGTTGGCAAGGCCATTAAAAACCGTATAATGCCGCCAATTCAGTGAGCAAAAAAGACGGTTTATTTGCTGCCTTCCCCTGCTTTATTTGGGTTCTTACGCTAAATTCAAGCAACGGCCGGCAGTCATTCATGATCCATTTCCAAGAGGCAATTCCATGCAGCAATTTGAAGTAAATTTTGACGGACTCGTTGGCCCTACCCATAACTATGCAGGGTTATCAACCGGAAACGTTGCATCTCAAAATAATGCCAATGCTGTCAGCAATCCTAAAGAGGCAGCAAAACAAGGTCTGGCGAAGATGAAAGCGCTGGCTGATATGGGAATGAAACAAGGTGTTTTAGCGCCGCAGGAGCGTCCTGACATCGCCATGCTGAGACGTCTGGGCTTTTCAGGTTCAGATGCACAGGTTCTCGATAAAGCAGCAAAACAGGCGCCTCAGGTTTTTCTTGCCTGTTGCTCCGCCTCAAGCATGTGGACAGCCAATGCTGCAACGGTTTCACCCGGTGCTGACACGCTGGACGGCAGAATTCATTTTACCCCGGCCAACCTGACCAATAAGTTCCACCGTTCCCTTGAACCGGCAGTTACCGGTGCTATTTTGCAGGCAACCTTTGATGATGACAAATACTTCGCTCACCATACTCACCTGCCCGATAACGAGCATTTCGGCGACGAAGGTGCGGCAAACCATACCAGGCTGTGTACTGAATACGGCAAAGCCGGTGTAGAACTGTTCGTTTACGGCCGGTATGCGTTTAACCACAGTAAACCTGCACCGGTGCGTTACCCTGCAAGACAAACGTTTGAAGCCTCACAGGCTATTTCCCGCCTGCACGGTCTGAAAGATGAAAAAGTGGTGTATATCCAGCAGAATCCGGATGTGATTGATCAGGGAGTCTTCCACAACGACGTGATTTCAGTAGGTAACCAGAACGTCCTTTTCTATCATGAGCAGGCCTTTTTGAATACCGGCTCTGTACTGAAAGAAATTCGCCGCAAATTTGGTGACAGTCCGCTGCACTTCATTGAAGTACCCACCAGTGCTGTTTCTGTTATGGATGCGGTCAGTACCTATCTGTTTAATACACAAATCATCACATTGCCGCAGGGTCACATGGCAATTATTGCTCCTGCAGAATGTCAGGAAAACCCGGCAGTTTCTGATTATTTAAACACTCTCACAGCCATGGACACTCCGGTAAAAGAAGTAAAATACTTCGATGTTAAGCAGAGCATGCGAAACGGCGGTGGCCCGGCCTGTTTACGGTTACGCGTAGCCATGAATGAGAAAGAATTAAAGGCCGCAAACCCGCATACGCTGATGAATGACATCCTGTTTGCCCGTCTGAATCAGTGGGTGGAAAAACACTACCGTGACCGCCTGTCTGAGCAGGATTTACGGGATCCGCAGTTACTCACAGAAAGCCGTACCGCACTGGATGAACTGACACAAATCATGAAACTCGGTTCGGTCTACCCCTTCCAGCAGGTTTAATTAATCTTCCGGACAGGCAGATATGAAAAAGCCGTCACTTTGAGTACGGCTTTTTTTCAGGGAGCTGAATCACTCAGCATCTGTACATTGGCGACTCACTCCAAACGGACTGGAAGGTGGCTGAATATTTTCATTCGAAGCGTCATCTGCAGCGATTGCGAACAGATACTTCATACTCGCACTGGCTTCACTACCTGTAGACTGTGCAAATACAGAAATCTCAGCTTCGTAAAATCCGGCATATTCTCTGGGATAACGGAGTTCCAGCGTTGCCTGCCCATTTTCATCAGTTTCGTTGATACCATCCTTGAATGTCAGTGAACCAACAATACCGGGAGTCAGGAAAGTATCACGGTTAATGTCTTCACCATTGGAAAAGTCTGTAGTATCCGAAGCCAGGCGCTGAGCATTAAAATTGCCTGAATCTAAAATACCGTTGCCGTTAATGTCTTCGTTCACACATTCGGCGGTATAGGTACCCAGAATATTCCCGTCTGAATCGACATCACGGATAACCCATACAGGGTCAACCCATACCCAGTATCCCTTGTAGAATTCACCACCATCGGCATATTTTACAGGTGTGGACGATGCTGTCAGCGACACCCCTTCAATTGGCTGTCCCACCGAATCCGTTACAAACACAGCAAACTCTTTCAGGTATGTCGTGGTATCGGGCTTTTCAATTTCATTACCGGTACCGATTGATACATCAAATGCCCGGTTTCCTACAGTCAGCGTCACATCACCGGTTACAGCGACATCATCAACCACAGTTGCTGTAACCATCACACCATCTTCACTGGTTACTGCGCCGGATGTGAATACTGTTGAAGCAATACCATTACTGTCAGTGGTTGCCTGTGACGGTGAAATAGAGCCGGTGCTGGTGTCGTTCACTGTAAAGCTGACAACTTTGCCTTTCACCAGGTTGCCCGCAGGGTCACGGACTATCGCAGTAATGGTACTGGTTTGTCCGTCAGGACCAATCTGATCAGGAGACGCATCAACATAAAGGCTGTCGGCATCGGTGGCGATGAACTCAATATCAACTGTCGCGCTCACCTCATTACCGTCACCGTCCACGCCGGTTGCAGTGACAGAAGATAAGCCGGCATTGGTTGACGCGATATCAAAAGACAACTCACCGTTAGCGTCGGTAGTACCGCTTTCATCGCCGGGGCGAATATCACCACGGGATGCAGTAAAGGTCACTGTTCCGCCGGCAAAAGGGGCATTATCTTTGTTCCAGCTCACTGTCAGTGTGGTGAAATTCGATTCTTCATAACTGTCATCCGGTGCAACAGCCACTTCTTCAGCAGGCACTGTGGTAAAGGAGAAGTCATCTTCCTGTACGGTGACCGTGAAACTGCCAATGGCATTTAACGCAGACGCTGTGACCGTGGACGAACCTGATACGGTACCTGTAAATTGCACGGTAGCCTGACCATTCGCGCCAGTTGCAACAGAAGACGCTGATAGTTCGCCGGATGTTGCAGCCAATTCGATGGCCTGATTAGGAATATTTGTGCCGTCCGAGTCCTGAACCCGCAACGTCAGAGTGGTGGAATCATTAATAGTAATTGAGCGGGCACCGTTAATAGTGACCTCAGTACCTGAAATCTCAATGTCGATGGTTTGCGTCAGGTCGCCGGCGGCGGCAGTCACGGTGACAGTGCGGTTGGCAGCATTATTCTGACTGGTCAGTCTGGCTGTTGCCGTACCGTTTTCCAGTGTCTGGCTGTCAACCTGCTGAATTTCTACACCGGCTGAAGAAGGTGCAGAAAATGACACATCAACCCCTTCCATTAATACGCTCTGAGCATTTTTAACCAGTGCAATTAATTCAATGTCATCTGAACCGCTGGAAGCCAGTTGTACCGAAGTGGTGTACAACTCAAGAACAGCCGGCACTTCCGTGATCACAGAAGCGCCTTCAGAGGAAAAAGTGGTAGAAGCAGTAGTCCCGTCAGGTAATGTAGCGGTGACTTCACCGTCACCTGAGGCACTGCCAACGGCAAGACCAATAGACGCCGCACCGGTATCATCAGTGCGGGCGGTAGCCGTGTCGTTTGAGAAAGTGGCAATATTTTCATCAGATAACGTGAAGTCAATCAGAGTATCGGTAAGAGGATTATCGAACTGATCGGTCACACTGACATTGAGGGTCAGTGCATTGTCTGATGCAAGATTACGGTCAGCCTCACCTGCCTGGTTTACCAGAGTCAGCGAAATTGTATAGACCGCGTTTTCATCCGAACTGCTGCCGGACGAGGTAAATGTCGTTGTGCCTTCAGTACCATCAGGTAAAGTGGCTGTGATCTGACCATCACCGGCTGCTGTGCCAACGGTAAGATCAATAGTAGCGACACCGGCATCATCTGTACGCGCTGTACCGGTATCATTACCGAAAACAGCCAGTTCTTCATTAGATAATGTGAAGGTAATTAAAGTGTCTGCCAGCGGCGCCCCGTCATTGTCAGTCACTGTCGCGTTCAGTGTGAGCGGGTTATCTGTCGCAAGATTACGGTCAGTCTCATCATTCTGGTTTACGAGAGCAAGAGAAACCGTGTAAGTTGAGTCAGTGTCGCCAGAGTCTCCTGAGCCGCTACTGCTGTCGGATTCACGCTCTAACGAGCCGCCGCCTCCGCAGGCAAATAATAAGAACAGCATACTGAACAGCGTCAGAGACTGGGAAAGTGTTTTCATAGTTGTCTTCCTGGACCTCTAGTAAATGACAATACTGAAATATTTTTCATTTCAATCTGATAAGATTCTGGCACACTAAAGCTATAACAAAATCAATAACATTGTTGTTAGGGAACCCACATGTCTCAATCTGCTAATAAGCTTAGCCTCACTGCCAGAATCTTTATCGGCATGGGCGCCGGAATCATTACCGGTTGGTTACTTCAGCTTCTTTTCGATAATAGCGGAGATTTTCGCTTTTCGATATTCGGCTTTGAATTTTCCACGTATACCTTTTTGGTAGAAGGTATATTCTCCACAATCGGTGCAATCTTCATCGCCAGCCTGAAAATGTTGGTCGTCCCGCTAGTGTTTATCTCACTTGTATGCGGTACGTGCAGTTTATCTGACCCCGGAAAACTGGGTCGTCTGGGCCTCAAATCCGTATCGTTATATATACTCACAACAGCTATCGCAATTACACTGGCCATCAGTCTGGGATTAGTTGTTAGTCCCGGCAGTAACGTATTAATGCCCACCGATGCAAGCTATGTGGCTAAAGAAGCCCCTTCCTTCTCTCAGGTTATTATTAACATGTTCCCTACCAACCCCATCAAATCCATGGCGGAAGGAAACATGCTGCAAATTATTATCTTCGCCGTGTTGTTCGGTGTAGCTATGGCGATGACCGGCGATGCCGGCAAACGTCTGGGCGCGGTATTTGAAGATTTAAATACGATTATCATGAAGCTGGTTACCATTATTATGAATCTGGCGCCATACGGTGTGTTCGTATTAATGGCCAAACTGTTCAGCACCATCGGTGGTGATATGCTTGGCAGTCTCGCGAAATACTTTTTCCTCGTATTAGTCGTGCTTATTCTGCATGGTACGATTGTGTATTCAGTGCTTCTTAAAACCATGACCGGTCTTAGCCCGTTTACCATGATTAAGAAAATGCGCGATGCCGCCCTGTTTGCCTTCACCACATCCAGCAGCAGCGCCACCTTACCGGTGACAATGGAAACTGCACGTAACAAACTGGGCGTGGGCAAATCGGTTTCTTCTTTCACGCTTCCACTGGGTTCAACCATCAACATGGATGGTACTGCCATTATGCAGGGTGTTGCCACCGTGTTTATCGCACAGGTTTATGGTGTGGATCTGACACTCGGTGATTATATTATGGTGGTCTTCACCGCCACACTGGCTTCAGTAGGTACGGCAGGTGTGCCGGGCGTAGGCCTTATAATGCTTGCTATGGTACTGCAACAGGTGAATCTGCCTGTGGAAGGTATCGGTTTGATTATCGGTGTCGACCGTTTACTGGATATGACCCGTACTGCCGTTAACATCACCGGTGACTGTATGGTTTCCTGTGTGGTGGCAAAGAGTGAAGGCGAACTGGATGAAGCGGTTTACAATGACCCTGATGCAGGCATAAAAGAAGAAACGGTGGACTTCGAACACTTCGATAAAAATGCTTAAAAGAAAAAAGGTGGCCCCGGCCACCTTTTTTTATGCTCAGAACACACATAATTATTGCTAACCGTTCAGTGCTCTTGCCGGATCAACCTTTACTGCCCTTGAAGCCGGATACCATGTTGCCAGCAAACACAATACAAAGGCAGTCGATACAGTAATAACCACGTCCTGCCACTGCAATTCTGACGGCAGAAAATCGATAAAGTAAATATCTCCGGACAACACCGTTATGCCTGTCAGCTTTTCAATAAAAGCGACAATGGCAGAAAGATTAGGCGCCACGAATACCGCTGCCACGGTGCCGCAAACAATGCCGGTTACGCCGTTGATAAGGCCCTGAATCATGAATGTGCGGCGGATAAGACTGTCTCCTGCCCCCATGGTTTTCAGGATTGCTATTGCTCCCTGTTTTTCCCTGACGGCCATCACAAGAGTGGACACAATGTTAAAACAGGCTACAGCAATCACCAGGGTCAGTGAAATCATCACAACAACACGCACTAGTTGAATATCGTTATAAAGGTGTCCCTGGGTACGCATCCAGTAGGAAATATAAACCGCCTGGCTGAAATCATAACCAATACTGCGCATGGTGTCATAGGCGTCGTAAGGATCTTTCAACATAAAACGCAGGCCCTGGGCACCGGTGGTTACGCCGGATTCCTTTGATGCGGTGTTAAGGTGCATCATCGCCAGGTAATTATCCATTTCACCGCCCACGTTCAGACTGCCTGCCACAGTAAGATGCATCAGATGGGGGGCTTTGAATGCCATATTATCTGTCGCTGTCGGGATAAGGACACCAATGCGGTCACCAGCCGATAACGACAGTTTCTGCATCAGTCCCTGCCCCAGCAAAATTTTATCATCGCCCGAGATAAACTGTTCCCATCCGGCTTTCGTCACCTGATCCCGCCAGCGGTCATGACTGGCACGGCTGATATCAAGACCGGTAATTTCGACAGCTTTCAGGCTACCCTTATGCTGCAACATACCGGTGATTTTTGTATAAGGCTCAATGCTCTCCACCCTGGGATCCTGCTCAAGGCGGGCTATCTCTTCTTCCCAGTTTTCAATGCCTTCACTGTTAACGGCATAGAGTTCGCCATGAGGGATAACAGCAAGTATACGGTTCAGCAATTCCCGTTCGAAACCGTTCATTACCGACAGCAAAACAATGAGCACAAAACACCCCAGACCAATCCCTACCGTGGAGGAGAAGGAGATAAAAGAAATGTAGCCATTTTTTTGCTTACCGCGCCGGAAGCGCGAAGCAAGTTGCCATGCCAGATTCAACCTGCCGCCTCCCCGTGAAGCAATCCGTCTTTAATATGCAAAGTACGGTTCATTCGTGCAGCCAGCGCATTATCGTGGGTCACGACAACAAAACTGGTGCCCAGGCTTTCACTGAGAGATGTCAGTAAACCGTAGACCTGCTCGCCGGTTTTGTTGTCCAGATTCCCGGTGGGCTCATCGGCCAGCACCAGAGCGGGACGATTTACCAGCGCACGGGCAATTGCCACCCTTTGACGTTCACCACCTGATAACGCGGATGGCTTATGCATCAGCCTGTGCGTTAACCCCACCTGTTCCAGCATGTCAGTTGCCGCCTGTTTTGCCTTTTTTTCCGGCATACCGCCAATCAGTAAGGGCATGGCTGCATTTTCCAGTGCTGAAAACTCAGGGAGAAGATGATGGAACTGGTAAATAAAACCAATTTTCTGATTGCGCAGTGCCGCCAGCTGAGACGGTTTCATACCTGTCATGGACTCGCCATGAAACCAGACTTCACCTTCATCAGGTTTGTCCAGGCCGCCGAGAATATGCAGTAAGGTACTTTTTCCTGAACCCGAACTGCCGAGAATAGCGACATGCTCAGAGGTCTGTACGGAAAGTGACACATCAGAGAGAACCGGCGTATCGCTGTCGCCGTCATGATAAGTTTTTGAAATCCCGCGACACGCGAGTAGTGCATCCATATGAAATCTAGCTTCCGGAAGTAATTCTACCTGAGCGAATACTAACGTGAGGGATGCAAATGACCAACAGAAAGCGTTGAAAAACAGATAACTTTAGAGGAAAGTGGCGGAGCGGACGGGACTCGAACCCGCGACCCCCGGCGTGACAGGCCGGTATTCTAACCAACTGAACTACCGCTCCACTGGGAATGTGAATCAGGCTAATGGCGGAGCGGACGGGACTCGAACCCGCGACCCCCGGCGTGACAGGCCGGTA
>NZ_CFHOXV010000074.1:0-6602 GCF_984505615.1 Alteromonas sp.
CAATACCCCTCAATATCCGGTAGGCGCCTACAATAAGTTATTGAAAAAGTACGAGAAAGAAGGAAAGCTGACAATCAATGCAGCAGAATTCTCAGGGGTTTTCTGGCGTAGCTTCGCTCCCCCTTATACTGCAGAAATTGATCCTCAGTATGTGGATTTCAGCCATCCCTGGTGGTATTGAAATCGTCATCAGATTACAGCACGGTGATTAAATTCCCGTGCTAAATGCTTTCAGTTTTATCCGGCACGTTTGCGGGGAAACAGACCCGTCCAGAAAACGCCTTCTAACACGAAGCCAAGTACAACAAAAAGAAATGCACCGGTTTGATGTCCTGCGCTGTATGCAGTAAGTGCTGCTATCAGCAACAAGAAAAGCCCCAGACACCTGAAAATCACTTTCATTTTATTCCCTGCAACGGTTAATTGTTGAGCTTTCAATATAGCAGAGTGTGGCAGGGATCTGTATACCCCGGCATGTTTAATAGTACGGCACTAAGCAGTGCTAATTAAGTGCGCCTTCCATGAGGTACGTAAGACATAAACTGGCAGCAATAACTGACAGGTTTATGGCTGCTCTGAAACTCCGGGCAAAGTGCCTGTAGGTGATATCAAGTTTACTGCTGGTTATCACGATGAGTCCCATCAGGCCAAACCAGGGGGTGAAAAAGAACACCGCTTTCCATTTGACCAGACTGACGGCTAAATCGTGCAGGGCGCCACTAACGAGAAATGTGAACAGGACAGCAATTGAGTCCGGCAGAACGTTGCTGAGGGGTCTCATTACATTGCGGGATAAATAGTAGCTCCAGACCGGATTCCAGTATTGCCAGAACTGAGGAAAAGAGCCTGCGCCTAAAGAACGTGAGAGCATATTCCTCATAGAATGACTTGCTCCCAGAGGCACTCCGGTTCGTTTTTTTACATATCGGGACAGCGTCAAAGAGCGCTTCATATCAATTTAATATCCCTTAATGCCGGTTTTATGCTTGATTAGACCATTGATTGATAATTAATGCGACACGATTTCCCGCAAGTCAGGTTATTGAGTTATAGTCGTTATTTTTGAGCGGGCATTAAAAAAGGGCCCGCAGGCCCTTTCTTCAGAGTAATCTATAAAAGATTAAACACGTTCGAAGACGGTAGCAATACCCTGACCTAAGCCAATACACATGGTGGCAAGGCCCAGAGTTTTATCTTTCGCTTCCATCAGATTCAGCAGGGTGGTGCTGATACGTGAGCCTGAACAACCCAGCGGGTGACCTAGTGCGATGGCACCGCCGTTCAGGTTGACGTGGTCATCGTATTTTTCCAGCCAGCCCAGTTGTTTGATACACGACAATGCCTGTGCAGCGAAAGCTTCGTTGAACTCGGCAATTTCAATGTCATCCATACTCAGACCCGCCCGCTGCAGCGCCTTTTTAGTGGCTGGTACAGGGCCGTAACCCATGATTGCAGCGTCGCAACCTGCCACCGCCATTGAGCGGATTTTCGCCCGTGGCGTTAAGCCCAGTGCTTTCGCTTTGTCAGCAGACATAACGAGCATGGCTGATGCACCGTCTGATATTGCAGAGGCGGTACCGGCGGTGACGGTACCGTTTACCGGATCAAATACCGGGCGCAAGCCGGATAAGGTTTCGACGGTCGTTTCGGGACGAATGACTTCGTCGTAATCGACCATTGTCAGCACGCCGTCTGCATCGTGGCCTTCAACGGGTACAATTTCATTTGCCCAGCGGCCTTCAAGGTGGGCCTGATGGGCCAGCTGGTGTGAGCGTGCGCCGAAGGCGTCCTGCATCTCACGGCTAATGCCGTTTTGACGACCGAGCAGCTCGGCAGTCATACCCATATTCCCCGATGCTTTAGCGGTATATTTAGCAAGAGCAGGATGGAAATCGACGTTAAAGGTCATGGGAACGTGACCCATGTGTTCAACGCCACCAATCATGTATACATCACCGCGACCGCTCATAATGCCGCTGGTGGCATCATGCAGGGCTTGCATAGAAGATCCGCACAAACGGTTCACTGTCACTGCCGCTGTGGAGCGGGGAACGTCAGTCAGTAACTGCGCATTACGGGCAACGTTAAAACCCTGCTCTTTCGTTTGCTGCACACAACCCCAGATAATATCTTCAACCTCAGCAGGATCGAGGTTCGGGTTTCTTTTCAGTAATGCGGTCATCAGGTGAGCAGATAAAGTCTCTGCACGGACATTTCTGAATACGCCACCTTTGGAACGGCCCATAGGTGTGCGAATCGCATCAACAATTACTACATCTTTCATATTCTTCTCCCTGGTTCCGTTACGCGAAATAAGATTTGCCTTCAGCGGCCATCTGGCGCACGCCGTCGGAAATCTGATAGATCGGACCTAAGTGAGCATATTTGTCTGCCAGAGCAACAAACTGCTCAAGGCCCAGTGTTTCGATATAACGGAAAATTCCGCCACGGAAAGGAGGGAATCCCAGTCCGTAAAGCAGCGCCATATCGGCTTCTGCAGCACTGGCAACAATGCCTTCTTCCAGACAACGGATAGCCTCGTTTGCCATAGGAATCATCAGGCGGGCAATGATTTCTTCTTTATCAAAGGCCTTGGTTTCAGCACTATTTGCGTTGATCAGGCTGTAAGCCTCTTCTGCAGCTTCTTTACTGGGACGTCCCCGTTTGTCAGTACCGAAGTTATAAAAACCTTTGCCGTTTTTCTGACCCAGGCGTTTCGCTTCGTACAGCAAAGTGACCGGATCATTCTCAAGTTTAGCCATACGCTCCGGAATACCTTCAGCCATAACGCCCGCAGCGTGATCAGCCGTATCCATACCTACCACGTCCAGCAGGTATGCAGGCCCCATTGGCCAGCCGAAGTCTTTCTCCATGACCTTATCAACCGCAACGAAATCGGCACCGTCGAGTACCAGTTTGCTGAAGCCGGCAAAGTAAGGGAACAACACACGGTTCACTAAAAAGCCGGGGCAATCATTGACCACGATGGGGGTTTTGCCCATTTTCAGCGTGGTAGCGACTACGGCATTAATGGTGTCGTCAGTGGTCTTCTCACCACGGATAATCTCAACCAGCGGCATGCGATGTACAGGATTAAAGAAATGCATGCCACAGAAGCGCTCTGGTTTGTCGAGGTTTTCAGCCAGCTGGTTAATGGAAATGGTGGATGTGTTTGAACATATAATGGCGTCATCTGCCACCACACCTTCCACTTCTTTCAGTACGATGCCTTTTACTTTCGGATTTTCGACAACCGCTTCGATGACAACGTCTGCGTCTTTCAGCGTGCTGTATTCGAGAGTCGGGGTAATGGCATTTAACGTGGCTGCCATTTTCTTCGCGTCGACTTTGCCGCGCTCCATGCCTTTATTCAGAATTTTGGCTGCTTCACTCAAGCCTAAATCAAGCGCCGGAGTGTTGATATCTTTCATCACTACCGGTAAGCCTTTGGATGCGCTCTGATAAGCGATTCCACCACCCATGATGCCGGCGCCGAGAACCGCATTAAGTTTGACTTCTTTGGTGGCGGCTTTGGCCATTTTCTTGCCCTTGCCTTTTACCAGCTGGTCAGCCAGGAAAATACCGATTTGAGCTTGTGCCGCGTCGGTTTTAGCCAGTTTAACAAAGCCCTGGTTTTCCAGTTTCAACGCGCCGTCGCGATCCAGACCGGCTGCATTTTTAACGGTCTCTACCATCATGTGGGGAGCCGGATAATGTTTACCTGCTTTGGCCGCCACGAATGCCTGCGCCGTGGAAAAACTCATCATTGCTTCATTTTGATTCAGTTTTAACGGTGCTTTTTTATTTGCACGGCGGGTTTTCCAGTCCAGCTTGCCGGCAGCGGCATTGCTTACCATTGTGGTAGCTGCATCAAGAAGCTTCTCCGGTGCCACGACTGCGTCTACCGCACCTTCATCAAGTGCTTGCTGGCCTTTTCTGTCTTTGCCGGTGGTCATCCATTCCAGAGCATTATCAGACCCAATCAGGCGGGGGAGGCGAACGGTACCACCAAAGCCGGGCATCAGGCCCAGTTTGACTTCCGGCAGACCAATAGAAGCGGTAGTGTCAACAACGCGGAAATCACAAGCCAGTGCCATCTCACAGCCACCGCCCAGCGCGAAGCCATTTACCGCTGCGATGGTGGGGAAGGGAAGATCTTCAAAGCGATCGAATACCTGTGATGTTTTAGCTACCCACGCAAGCACTTCTTCTTCCGGTTGCTCAAACATAGCCGTAAATTCGGTGATATCGGCACCCACGATGAAAGCCGGTTTGCCACTTCTTACTACTGCACCTTTAATGCCACCATGAGCAGCCATAGCCGCAGTGGCTTCATCCAGTTCAGCTACCGTCTGGCGGTCAAATTTGTTGACTGAACCTTGTGCATCAAAAACCAGTTCAGCAATACCATCATCTGACAACGTAACGGTCAGACTCTTGCCTTCGTATATCATTCTCGTCTCCTTCGGCAATGGCGAGGATGTCAGAAATGAGGAACCGGAACTGCAAGCCGGTGTCTTACTCTGACGTGTTAGGGTGGCTTGATTGTGACAATGCCACGGAAAATTTCAATAAAAATTCAAACAAGTGTTTACATTTTTTTCCTAAATGGCGATTGAGCGGCAAAAAATCAAGCTCGAATTCACATCACAAGGTTGTATAATGGTAAGGAAATCGGGTGTTCGCCAGCGCTATTTCAAATTTTCGGGTTGTTTTGTTTTTTACCCCTTATTTTCTGGTAACGCCCCTGTCATTCACTCGTTTTTGGATGGATGGTTTTGAATGCAAGTATCTTCGGCTGCTTCCGTGAAGCGCATTCCGGTGTCTTTTCTTGTAGCCAGTTTCTGGCTGGGTGTGATGAGTGTTGCAGGTATTGTGCAAGCTCAGCCAACGCCTTCTTCTCCCGAATTAGAGCTAAAGCGGGCACAGTTTACTGAGCTCGAAAAGCAGCTTGGCCGCGCCAGCCGGAAAAAAGTGGCTGCGCTGGAAGACGATGTTGCCGCATTAAAAGACTATCCTCTTTATCCTTATCTGTTGCGACAGCAAATCGATCAGCGGATGGATATGGCTCACCGTGAAGACATAGAATCTTTCCTGCTGAATTATCACAACCAGCCTTTTACCTATGGCTTACGTGGCCGCTGGCTCCGTTACCTGGCTACTCATGGTGAAAAGAAAGCGTTTCTTGCTAATTATCGCGATGGCATGGGGGCTACCATTACGTGTCAGTATCTGCAATATCAGCTGGAAGACGCGGGCCAGCCTGAATACTGGTTAGAAAAAGTTGAGCCCATCTGGCTAGCAGGCCGTTCTCAACCGGACGAATGTGACCCTGTATTTAAAAAATGGCAGCAGGCCGGCATGATGACCGGTGACATGGTGTTAGGTCGGATTGAGAAAGCAGCGTTAACCGGTAACCCGAAGCTTATTCCTTACCTGAAGCGAAAACTCCCTGCAAAAGAACAATATCTGGCTGATTTATGGCAGCGCATCCGTACTTCATCATCGCTGGTACTGAAGAAGTCTCAGTTTCCGCTGAAGAATAAAGAAACAGAGGGAAAAATTCTTGCTTACGGGATGGAAAAGCTTGCCTGGCGGGATGCCGGTGATGCGATCAAAGCCTGGTACCTCTGGCAGCCGGCAGATGTGTTAACGCATCAGCAGCAACTGGATGTGACCAGGGCAATTGCTCTGAGTCTTGCCATTGACGATAAACCGGAAGCAGATGAATGGTTAAAGCGGGCTGATGTCAGTGGTGCTGCAGATGACGTAAAACGCTGGCACATGTCTTATCTGTTGCGTCATGAGAAATGGCAGGACGTGCTGGACCTAATCGCGGCAGCACCGGAATATGTGCAGCAGGATGAAGCCTATCGCTACTGGCAGGCCCGCAGTCTCGAGGCGATGGGGTTACCGGAGCAGGCCGGTATCCGTTACCGTGAACTGGCTCAGGAACGGAACTATTACGGTTTTATGGCCAGTGCCAGAGTCAATGAGAAGCCTTCGCTGAAACACATCGCTACGCCCCGCAGTGACGAAAATATGCAAATGATTGCTGAGCGTCCGGCCGCAAAGCGGGCACAGGAATTTCTCGCTCTTGGCCGCTTAATTGATGCCAGACGTGAGTGGCGTTATCTGGTGAACTCACTGGATACTTCGCAAGTGAAGGACGCAGCATTATTGGCCAGCGAGTGGGGTTGGTTCGACCAGGCAATCATCAGTTTTACTCAAAGCGGCTTTCTGGATGACGTGGAGAAGCGCTTCCCTATGGCCTATGCCGAACAGTTTGATGATGTCGGACGGGCCTACGATATCCAGCCTGCATTTGCCATGGCAATTGCCCGCCGGGAAAGCTCGTTTATGGTCGATGCTGTGTCTCCTGCCGGTGCCCGTGGCCTGATGCAGTTAATGCCGGATACTGCGGGATACATTGCCGAAAAAAGAGTATCCACAGATGAATTGTTTGATGCAGGTCAGAATGTTCAGTTTGGTGTGCAGTACCTGCGTTATCTGATGGACAAAATGGGCGATAATCCGGTACTGGTTTCGGCGTCGTATAATGCCGGGTGGCGGCGGGTTATGGAATGGTTACCTGCCGGCAA
>NZ_CFHOXV010000075.1:0-6540 GCF_984505615.1 Alteromonas sp.
ATGCGGGAATAGCTCAGTTGGTAGAGCACGACCTTGCCAAGGTCGGGGTCGCGAGTTCGAATCTCGTTTCCCGCTCCAATTCTTCACCTATATTTCTTGATTTTCCGATACATAATCCTGCAAATCTGCAAGGTATGCCTTTTTCTGTGCATCCGGTAACCAGCTCGCTTTGAAACTGTTTTCTGCCAGTGTCACCAGCTCTTTAACGGTAAAGTCACCTTCTTCCTGAAGGGCAATAAAATTCTCATTCAAATAAGCCCTGAAGTAAGACGGATCGTCAGAATTGATGCACGGCATCAGTCCGTATTGCAGCATCTTTTTGATTTCAGCAGAAGTCAGTGACTGCACTACAAAGCGGTTGGACACCGGACATACGGTCAGGCCCAGCTTTTTCTCTCTGGCAAGCTTACATAATGCCTCAGATTCCAGAATGTTGACGCCATGGTCTATGCGGTCAACGCCAATATCTTCTATCACCTGCCGGATGTGCTCTACGGTATTATCCTGGTTTACATCGCAGTGCATGGTGAGTTTCAGGCCCATATTACGGGCTTTTTCAAAAACAGCGCTGAATTTAGCCGGCGGGTTATTTTTTTCGTCAGAATCCAGCCCCACGCCAATGATTTTATCCAGGTGGGGTTGCGCCATCATCAGGTGTTCCATAGCGGATTCAGCAGACATGTCCCGCAGGAAACATAAAATGAGATTGGTCTGCACACTCAGTTCAGCAGCGGCATCACTGCGGGCGCGGTGAATACCGTTTATCACAGTATCAAAACTCACACCACGGCTGGTATGTGCCTGCGGATCGAAAAACAGCTCAACATATACAATGTTTTGTGAGGCGGCTTTGCGTAGATAGTGCATGGTGAGCTGATAAAAGTCAGATTCATCCTTCAGCACGCTCATGCCTGCATAATAGATATCCAGAAAAGAGGGCAGGTCATGGAAGTTATAAGCTGCAATCATTTCCTGCGGTGTCTTAGCCTGTAACGACACATTATTTTTCTGCGCCAGAGCGAAGCTTAACTCCGGCTCCAGTGTGCCTTCAATATGCACGTGAAGTTCTGCCTTGGGCAACTTCTCTAAAAAGGGTCTTAATTCCATAAATACCGCCGTCTGATAATGAGTAGGAAAGAGTTGTTCTGTTTTATAGTCAGAAAAAACTCAGCAAAAACTGAGCCTGACCGAGTCAGACTTAGCAGGAAGTCACGATTTAAATGTGTCCGGGATTTCGGAGACTACCGTGAAAGCAGTAAACACGCAGCCGGACTCAGCTTGCCGCTGCCACTCAACGTAAAAAAGGCAGGTAAACAAATTAAACATTCAGGGATTTATTCACGTTAACATTTTATTAATGAATTTTTATTCAATTTTTGACGCGCGATGCTGGTGCAATAACCGCTAAAGTTGCACGAAAGTCTTGCTTGCTATGTCTTATACGGCGTGTCGGTGTGGTGCGGTCAGCCGGAACAGATAGTGCTGAAAGATTATCTTTCCATTTATATGCATTTTTATTCATTTTTAAGTGTTTGTGGCGTAGCTTTTCCAGTAAAATTAAACAACCAGACGGCACAAAACGTGCACTCCGGGTGGTATGCAACGGTATGCCAATACGGTTGCCACGCCCGGCGACACTTTTTGATGTTTCACTTTGCACTGTACGGGGTGAACAAAGTGAAGTCTGCAAGCGCAAGATTCATCAGACCGGACGACGTATCCGGTTTCAGGAGAACACACAAACATGAAATCATTTCCCCGTAGCGGATTTGTATATTCCGCTATAGCCGGTGCTATTGCCGGCGCACTGGCATCGCCGCAGGTTCTGGCACAGGAAGCTCAGGCCACAGAAAAACAAATCGAAAAGATTGAAGTTACTGCAACCCGCCGCAGCGGTTCACTGCAGGAGGTGCCGATTAATATCTCTGCACTGACTTCAGACGTTATGGCTCAGCAGGATATTGAAGATCTCGATGACGTTGCCCGTTGGGTGCCCGGCCTGACAGTAACCGATCAGGGCGGTCGCTCTGACTCTCCTGTTATTGTGCGTGGTCTGAACACCAATTCTTCCGGTCCAAGTTCTGATGGTGGCACGGTCGCCACTTACTTCGGTGAAATTCCTTTATTTCTGAACATGCGTCTTATTGACGTTGACCGTGTTGAAGTACTTATTGGTCCGCAGGGAACCTTGTACGGGGCCGGTACACTGGGCGGGGCTATCCGTTATATTCCTAAAGCGGTGGATCTGGATTTCACCTCAGGAGAGGTATTCGGTGATGCATACAGCGTCAGCGAAAACGATTCTTTAGGTGGTGAAGGCGGCTTTATTTTCAACGCGCCGCTGATCGACGGTGAAATGGGTGTGCGCATGTCGCTTAACTATTTCAATAATCCGGGCTTTCTTGATTACAACTACGTAGTGCGGGAAGGCGGTGTATCTCTGCCTGATCCGGATTGGAACGATGATGCAGCAGTATCAGAAAATCTACGCCGTGTTGAAGATGCCAATGGTGAAGACACGTTAACTGCCCGCATAGCGCTGCGTTGGGTACCGAACGACTGGCTGGACGGTACTTTAAGCTACTTCTATCAGAAGCAGGAAGTTGAAGGACGTTCAATCACACAATTTGATGCGCTGGCCGCTGATAATCCGCTGAGCGATGTGATTGGTCCCTATGAATCGGCTTACCGTTACGAAGAGCCCCGTGAGAAAGAAGATGAATTACTCAGCCTTGAGTTGAAAGCGGATCTGGGCTTTGCTGAGCTGGTATCTGCTACCGGCTATTCCCAATTCGATGCAATTGGTCAGCGGGATCAGACCGATCTGCTCATCCGTCTGGACTACAGTTATGAAGAGTTTCCTGCGTTTTCTGCCTACACCGAAGAAGTGGACGAGCGTAAAATTCTGACTCAGGAATTGCGTCTGGTTTCACAGGCGGAAGGTCCGTTAAGCTGGATTGCAGGCTTCTACTACAATAAAACGGAATACGACGGCTACAGTAAAGAATTTACCCCGGGCTTTGATGAATACGCCATTGATGTCTGGGAAGTTGGCGGGAACTACCGTCCTGATTCACTGGAATACTACTCAGTCAGCAACACAGAAACTACCGAGTCAGCGTTTTACGGTGAGCTCAGCTACGAAGTGAATGAAAAGCTCAATGTGACACTGGGTATGCGTGCATATCAGTACGACATCGAGTCAGCCTCTGCTATAGACTTACCGTTGTACTACTCAGTGTTTGAAGGTCGCGGTGAAGACTCCATTGAACTGGATTACAGTTCTGCACCGGCGGATGATTCAGGCACATTGTTTAAATTCAATGCCAGCTATCAGTTCGATGACAACACAATGGGTTATGTGACCATAAGTGAAGGTTTCCGTATTGGTGGTGCTAACGGTGTTGGTGCCTGCCCGCCTGATATTGATGATATCGCCACGCAGATTGTTTGTGCTTTGCCTGATGAGCAAAATTACGAGCCGGATACCACTACCAACTACGAACTCGGCCTGAAGAGCAGCTACTTTAAGAACCGTTTGCAGCTAAATCTTGCCCTGTTTAACGTGGACTGGGATGATGCACAGGTAGGCGGTGCGACCATTAACGGTCAGCAACCCATTACCACGAATGCCGAAGGGGCTAACTCCAGGGGTGCTGAAATCTCAGTGCGTGCACTGGCAACCGATAACATCACCCTTTACGCCACCTATTCAAAAACCATTGCCAAGCTGACTGCTGATGTGCCGTTCCTGTTCGGTGTGTTTGGAGAGCAGGGCAGTGCATTGCAGGATTACTACGACGGTAAAGATGGCGATCGCCTGCCGGGTTCTCCTGAACAGCAGTTCTCATTCGGTGTGAACTACGCCACTGAAGTCCTGGATGGCAAAATGCTGGATCTTAACTACGGCTTAACCGCTCAGGATGACGTGTTCTCGACGGTTGGCCTGCGCCAGAATGGTGAGGCACTGCCGGGTTATGCCGTCAGTAACTTCAACGCGAAGTTGTCTGACGAAGTATGGAGCGTCACTTTCTACATTGATAACCTGTTCGACAAGTATGCCTATACTTCCGTACGTCGTGACCGCGGTGATATGGGACTGGCGACGTTTGCCTCCATGACACCTAACGGTACCGAACTATTACGTAACTACGGCCACTACGTGTTAACACCACGCACCGTCGGGTTGAAATTCAACTATCAGTTCGAACTGTAACGGATGGTTTATGTTAGGCTAAAGGCACCGCTAAGGTGCCTTTATTTTTTATGATGGAAATAAGAGAACACTGTTTACTGACTGCGAAGCAGGCAATTAACAACAAACAATACCCGCAGGCACACCAGGCGCTTGTGCAGGCCATCAGGCAAACCGGTGACTTTGAAGAAGCCTATTTCCTGCTGGGTATTATTCACATTGAAATGATGCAAATCAGTAAGGCAGCAGCCCTGCTGGAAAAAGCCGTGAGCCTTGGCGGAACGGCAAAAACTTATGTTTATCTGGCGAAGTGCTATGCCCTTCAGGGCAATATGACAGAGGCGAAAGCCGCTGCGGCAAACGCGCCGGTTTCTGCACTTGACGATGCTTTATCTCTGGACACAGCCGGTGTGGCATTAAGCCGTGCGGGTGATCACCATACTGCGCTTAACTATTTTGAAAAAGCGCTTCAGCTGGCACCGGATAATCCTGCTTTTTATTACAATACCGGTGTTTCTGCCAAGTTCGCCGGTGATTTTGGCCGGGCTAAGGAAGCATTTGAAACGGCAATCCGCCTTGCGCCCGCATACAGTCAGGCACATTTCGCTTTATCAGACTTAGAAACCAGCCCGGATAATCCTCGCAGGATAGCCGCACTGGAAGCACTGGATGCCAGGCTGGCTGAGCGTCAACCCCCTGATATTGATGGCAGATTGCATGTGGCCCACGCATTGGCGAAAGAATGGGAAGCGAAAAAGGAATACGGCGAGGCGTTTACGCTTCTTAAACGGGCGAAATCAGAAAAACTGGCAACACTGCCGCGTCATGACAGCGACTTTTCAGCGGTATTCGATATGCTGGAGCGCATTGACCTTGAGCCGCCGGTAAACACGCAACCGGTCACAGGCCGGCACACCCCGTTATTCGTTACTGGCATGCCCCGTTCGGGCACTACGCTGGCTGAACGTATTTTGTCGAACCACACCCGTGTGGCTTCAGGCGGTGAGCTACAGGATTTCGGTGTCAGCGTGAAAGAAATTGTACGCACGCCCTCACAAGTGGTGCTTGATGCTGAAACGCTGACAAAAGGGATGCAGGCAGACAGCGCGGCCATGGGCAATCGCTACCTTGACCGTACCGCTCATCTTACCGGCGGCAAGCCATATCTGGTTGATAAACTGCCATTTAATTTCTTTTATATACCGCTTATCCGCAAAGCACTGCCGCAGGCACGTATTGTGTGTATGCTCCGTCATCCCATGGATACCTGTACCGGCAACTTTCGTCAGTTGTTTTCAATAAACAGTCCTTACTACAGCTATGCCTATGACATTGATACGATTGGACGGGTGTATACCCGGTTTTACCATCTTATGCAGCGGTGGGCAAAACAGGCGCCTGATCAGATATACCTGCAATCCTATGAAGCGCTGGTTGCAGACCCTGCGGGAGAAATTAAAACGCTGCTCGGGTTTTGCGGTTTGCCCTGGGAGGAAAAGTGTTTGCACGTGGAGCAAAACGATAAACCGGTATCTACGGCCAGTAAAGTACAGGTAAGAGAAGCCA
Source organism: Alteromonas sp. (assembly GCF_984505615.1). Taxonomy (NCBI): domain Bacteria; kingdom Pseudomonadati; phylum Pseudomonadota; class Gammaproteobacteria; order Alteromonadales; family Alteromonadaceae; genus Alteromonas; species Alteromonas sp. The sequence continues at coordinate 5,762 of NZ_CFHOXV010000075.1, forward strand.
TCAATGCAAAGTCAGTAGGAAACTGGCGCAGATACGAAGCGCATCTTACAGACCTGGCTGCTCAGTTTGAGAAAAACGGTGTACCTTACTGAAATCTGAGAGCGCTGGTACATGCCACATAGGCTGGTCGGATGACTTGATTTTCATCTGACCAGCGGCTACTCTCACTGGTCTAACCAGAATAAGAGAAGCAAGATGGCAAAACCGAATCCACTGAGACAGTTTGCTTTAAAAGCAAATAAATACCCCTCCTTTATCAGCCGCCGGTTGATGACGGCTATGTTCCGCCATACGGTTAAACTCGCGGGCACGGCTAAACTGGATATTCTTGCTTCAGATCTCACATCGGTCACGTTTCAGATTAAAAACCGTAAGCGGGTTCAGAATCACATTGGCAGTGTGCATGCTGCAGCCATGGGCTTGCTGGCGGAATCTGCAACCGGCTTTATCGTCGGAGTGAATCTGCCTGGAGACAAACTTCCGCTAATCAAATACATGAACCTGAAGTATGTAAAACGGGCTGAAGGCGATATGAAAGCAGAAGCGATGCTGACTGCGGAACAAATTGCTCTTATGCAGACAGAAGAAAAAGGTGAGGTGCTTGTTCAGGTTAAGGTGACTGATGCAAACCACATCGAACCGGTGATTTGTGAAATGTGCTGGGCCTGGGTGCCAAAGAAAAAATGACAGTAATATTAAGATCTGTGTAAAAAGCGGCTGGTGCCTAATGCCGATCAGTTAAGAGATTGACATTCGGCGTAAGAGGATCAAAATCCGAT
>NZ_CFHOXV010000076.1:0-5724 GCF_984505615.1 Alteromonas sp.
CTTGATGGAAATCATCATAGTAAGTTTCATTTCCTGTAATCTTGCACCTTCAGTTGTGCGTAGTTAAAGAAGTGGTGATATGCAGACGCCCTGGTATAAACAATTCTGGCCCTGGTTCCTGATCACGGTACCTGTGCTGACAGTCATTATGAGTGGTTTTCTCATCCATTTTGCCACTTCCGGTGAAGACAGCCTGGTCATTGACGACTATTACAAAGAAGGAAAAGCCATCAATGTGCGTCTGGACAAAGTCGAACGGGCGAAAAAGCTGAATATCACCACCGATCTCACCATTGAAAGAAACCGCGTTGCGCTGAAGTTTCATTCCGGTATTCCCCAATCCGGTGCCGCACTGAAACTGACCTTTTTCCACGTAACCCTGGAATCACTGGATACCGAATTATTACTTACCCGCGATGCCGGTGGTGTGTACCGCGGCACAACGGATACCGTTTTGTCGGGTAAGTGGCGCGTTTCACTCACGCCGCTGGATGAAGAGTGGAAAATCCAGAATACACTCCAATTACCGGCCTCCGGTATCATTAAGTTTAATCCGTGAGCGACGACTTTCTTTGTTACCACTGTGGCGAGCCTAATATACCCGGCAAGCCATTTACTGCATTCGTACTGGAGCAGGAACGCCATTTTTGCTGTCCGGGATGTCAGGCCGTGGCTCAGGCCATTACCGGAAACGGACTGGAAGACTATTACCGCTTCCGTACTGAACCGGCCTCTAAAGGTGATGCAGCATTAAGCGAAACACTGGATAAACTGTCTGTCTATGACGAGCCTGCCTTACAGGAAGAGTTCGTCGTTGATGACGGTAATAACAAGCATATTGAGCTAACCCTTGAAGGTATTACCTGTGCGGCCTGCGGCTGGCTGATTGAAAAGCAATTGTCGCGGGTCACCGGTGTCAGCCAGATTGCGGTGAATGTAGCACAGCGACGCGCAGTGGTTATATGGCAACCTGAGGCAGTATCGCTCAGTAGCATCATGGCTACGCTACGGCGTATTGGCTACCCGGCGCTGCCGTTTCAACCGGATCAACATGAAGCATCATACAAAGCGGAAGATAAGCGCTTTTTGAAAAAACTCGGCCTTGCAGGTTTGATGACCATGCAGGTCATGATGCTGGCGGCAGCCCTGTATTTTGATTTGTTCGATGCGATGGATGCACATACTCGGTCTTATTTTCACTGGATAGCGCTGGTTCTGACCACACCGGTGGTGCTGTATTCCGGCAGTACGTTTTACGTTGGCGCGCTAAAGGCTTTGTCGGCCCGGACCGTGAATATGGATGTACCGGTGAGTATTGCGGTGTTGGGCACCTGGCTGTCCGGTCTGTTTGCAACGGTTACCGGTCGCGGCGAAGTGTATTTTGAATCAGTTTGCATGTTTATTTTCCTGCTTTTACTGAGTCGTTTTCTCGAACACCGGAGCAGGCACCGCGCCGCGCAGATCTCAGCGAATATGTTGCAATATATACCGGTAACCGCTAATCAGGTGGCTGCAGATAACACCGTTACCCAGGTGCTGGCAAAATCGCTCAAAACCGGTGATGCTGTTGTGGTCAAAGCCGGAGAGACCATTCCCGTAGACGGCATTGTGACTGAAGGTGCCAGTGAAACCGATGAATCGATGCTTACAGGCGAGTTTAATCCGGTGCGCAAACAAACCGGCGATACGGTATTCGGGGGTACGGTAAACCGTACCGGCGTAATAACGGTAACTGTCACCAGGGCGTTAAAATTTGCGCTGGTAAATCAGATCATTCGTTTGCAATCCACCGCTATGGCTGCAAAGCCCCGGGTCGCTCTAATGGCTGACCGCTTTTCCAGTTATTTTGTCGCCGTAGTACTGATTACGGCTGCATCCTCATGGGCTTACTGGCACTGGCAGGGTAATGACAATGCATTTTGGATTAGCATCGCGGTACTGGTAGCAACCTGTCCCTGTGCGCTGGGGCTGGCTACGCCATCTGCCCTCACCTGCGCAATGGCAAACCTTAACCGGCATGGCATTTTATTGAAAAGAGCCGATGCACTGGAGCAAATCAACCACGTAGATACCCTGGTGCTGGATAAAACCGGAACGCTGACCGAAGGAAAGTTTGCTCAGATAAACAGCTGGTTTGCTGATCCGGCACGGGAAAGTGAAATCCGGGCTTTAATGGGGGCAATAGAGTCCCGTTCAGAACATCCGGTTGCCGCAGCCTTTGTTTCTGATAACAATCATGCATTAATTCTGAGCCATGTTGACGTTGTGGCAGGTATGGGGATCGGCGCACAATGCAATGGCCGCAGTTATAAAGCCGGTTCAGCGTCTTTCACCGGTATAAATGCCGGCATATCGCCCTTTCCCGCTAACGTGTTTCTTACCGAAAACGGTGTGCCCGTTGCCGCCTTTCGTGTAGCAGATAAAATTAAAGCGGATGCCGCAGACAGCCTGAGCAAACTGGCGCAACTGGAGCGGATAATTCTGAGTGGCGATATTCAGCAAAATGTTGACGACATTGCAGCGAATTTACCCGTAGACAAAGCCACAGGCGGGAACAGCCCTGAAGATAAATTAAACGCTGTGACAGCCCTTCAGCGGCAGGGCCGTCATGTCATGATGCTGGGTGATGGTATTAACGATGCACCGGTGATGGCAGCGGCTGATGTTGGCATTGCAGTGGGTAATGCCACGGATATCGCAAAAAGTGCCGCGGATGTGATTTTATTAAATGATAAGCTGGCTGTACTCGGACACCTCACTCATATGGCCAGAAGAGTAAAAGTGACTGTCAGGCAGAATATGGGATGGGCCATAGGCTACAATCTGGTTATCCTGCCGTTTGCAGTGTCCGGCATCCTGACGCCGTGGATGGCGGTAATTGGTATGAGCCTGAGTAGTATTCTGGTAGTCACTAATTCGACGAGACTGTTAAAGTAACGCTATGAGTATAATTTACGTCCTTATTCCCCTTGCTGTGATCATTGTGGCCATTGCCATCGGCGTATTTTTTTGGGCAGTAAAATCGAACCAGTTTGAAGACCTGGATCGCCAGGGCTACAGTATTCTTTTCGATGATGATTTATCTCCTGAAGAAAAAAAGCTGGCCGAAGAACGAAAAAAACTCAATGAGTGATCTGTCGTTTTTATCTGCCTTGCTGGTCGGGCTGGGCGGAGGCGTTCATTGTGTGGGAATGTGCGGCGGCGTATCGCTGGCACTGTCTGCCGCCACGCCGGCAGGCTCATCCCCTTTACCCTATGCGCTTAGCTACAACTTTGGTCGTATATTCAGCTACATACTTGCCGGCGCTGTTACCGGCGGCATCGGGCAGATAGCAAAAGATGCTGTACCGGTGACCGGCCCCGTACTCGCCGTCTTCAGTGGCATCATGCTGATTGCCATGGCCTGTTATCTGGGTAACTGGTGGCGTGGCCTGACCGCTGTTGAAGCCCTCGGCAGTAAACTCTGGCAGAGAATTCAGCCGCTGTCGAAACGGTTTTTACCTTTCAGGTCTCCTATTAGCGCCTTTCCCTATGGTATGATTTGGGGATGGTTGCCCTGTGGACTGGTTTATTCCACCCTGACGTGGGCACTGGCTTCAGGGACGGCAATATCCGGTGCAGTAATCATGGCCGGTTTTGGTTTAGGAACGCTACCGGCGTTGCTGGCTGTCCGGGCTGGTGCAGACTGGCTTTCCTCAGGTTTCAGACAACCCGTAGTTCGTCAGATCATTGCTTTGAGTTTGCTGTTTTACGCATTATTGCTGTTGTGGCGGGCTTTAAGTACTATACATTAGAATTATCGCAAACAGCGGAAAGTGAGCATGCAAAAACGTTCGGATTTTTCTATACACTGCCAGAATTGCAGTTTCAGCCATCTGTGTCTGCCCGTGGCTCTCAACAAAACTGAGATTGAGTCACTGGATGACATCATTGAACGCAAAAAGCCTTTGCATAAACACGATACCCTGGTAGAAGCCGGTGATAAATTTACCTCTCTGTACGCTGTACGGGCAGGTTCATTTAAGTCTTTTGTCACCGATAAAGAAGGTGAAGAGCAAATTATCAGTTTCCACTTCCCGGGCGATATTATCGGTTTTGACGGTTTACGTGACGACACTCACCAGAGTTACACTCAGGCGCTGGAAACGGCTATGGTGTGTGAACTGCCCTATTCCACTCTTGAAAAAATGTCTGAGCAATTCCCGAAATTGCGCCATCAGATCATGCGCTTTATGAGTGCTGAAATTAAGCAGGATCACGAAATGATGATGCTGCTGAATAAACGGACGGCAGAAGAACGCCTGATTTATTTTATCGCACATCTGTCCGGTCGCTTTGAGGAACGGGGTTTTTCTCACCGTCAGTTCAATTTGAGTATGACCCGCAACGAAATAGGTAATTATCTCGGTTTAACGGTAGAAACGATCAGCCGCTTACTGACCCGCTTCCAGAAAGAAGGCATTATAAAAGTAGACGGGAAGCTCATTACTGTTCTGGATTTTGCGGCTATGGATAAAAAGCTGCACTCTATGGACATTCCTACCCTTTGCGTGGATTAAGATCCCGTTGAAATATTGATCTGAAACAACGTCTCTCCTGCTGTAAGTCTTATACTAAAGATGAAGGCAGTATTTATTGTCTGCATCAATAAGGAGAGACGCCATGATCACCTGCAAACGTATTCTCGCCGTCGTTCAGGCTGACAACCCTGAACAACCTGCCCTTTCAAGAGCCATCGAAATTGCCCGTAAAACCGGTGCAGAAGTACACGCACTGCTTGTTGTATACGACTTTTCTTATGACATGACAACAATGCTCACCCGCAGTGAGCGTGAAGCCATGCGTGATGCGGTAACCAAAGACCGCATTGCCTGGGCAGAAAAAAACCTGACCCGCTACGATGATTATGATGTACAGGTTGCTGTTGAGTGGAGTGATAAACGTTACGAAGCCATTACCCGCTACACCATTAACCGTCAGATTGACCTGGTCGTTAAAGCTACCCGCAAACACGATGATTTTGCATCAGTGCTTTTTACACCGACAGACTGGCACTTACTGAGAAAATGTCCGGCTCCGGTTTTACTTGTCAAAGCCCATGCCTGGCCTGAACACGGTAATATTGTTGCGGCAGTCAATGTGGGTACAGAAGACAAAGAGCATGCACAACTGAATGACAAGTTGACCGGTATTGCAAAGGATTACGCAGAGTTACTGAGTGGTCAGGTACATCTGGTTAATGCCTATCCTTCTGCACCACTGAATATTGCCATTGAGATCCCCGATTTCAATCCTGAGACGTATCATAACGCTGTGCGAAACCATCATGTTCAGGAAATGGAAAACCACAGCGCTAAATTTGGGATCGGCGTAGCAAATTGCCATGTTGTTGAGGGATCACCCGATATAGCTATCCCGAAAGTGACTGAACAGCTGGATGCAGAACTCGTCGTCATCGGTACTGTGGGACGTACAGGCTTATCAGCCGCCTTTTTGGGCAATACTGCAGAGCATGTTATTGATAACCTGAATTGCGATGTGCTGGCGGTTAAACCTGACGGGTTTACGTCTCCGGTTAAGTAAATGGGCGATAACGGAATGCTGCTTGTGTAGCAGCATTCCGTCTGCTTTTGTATAATGGTACTTTTATTTTCCAGCCAATTCTGAAGTGCCATGAATCAAGTAACATCTACGCCATCTGACAACGCCAGTCACAGTGCGCAA
>NZ_CFHOXV010000077.1:0-5553 GCF_984505615.1 Alteromonas sp.
CTGATAACTGCCTGTGCGCAGATTATTAAAGGCCGGTGCTGAGAAGCACCGGCTTTTTTGTATCAGCGGGGACGCAACATCTCAAACAGGTTTTCACTATCAATGGTGTAATAATCCCCTGCTCCACCAGCCCGCAGAAGGGGTTCTGCCCTACCCGTTTTAAACACACCGTCTTCAATCAGTGATGTTTTTATCTTCACGCCGGTCACTTCACCGAATACCATCCATGTATCACACAATTCACCATTGCTGCCCTGCAATTGTATGATTTGTGTTTTGCGGCATTCCATCACCACGCCACTTTCCGCAACGTGGGGCGCTCTCACAGTGCGGGACTCGCCTTTTGTCAGCCCGGCCAGTTCAAACTCATCCACACTGGCATCGACCTGTGCACAGGTCTGATTCATCTGTTGCGCCAGCGGCACACTTACCAGGTTGTAGCAAAACTCTCCTGTCGCCTGAATATTTCTTACTGAGTCTTTAAAGCCAATACTGGAAAAACCAATAATGGGCGGCGTGTAATTGAATGCATTAAAAAAGCTGTAAGGTGCCAGATTAGCGATACCCTCTTCGTCAACAGTGGAAATCCAGCCGACGGGTCTGGGTGCAATAATACTGTTGAAGGGATCATGTTTGAGGCCATGACCCGCTGAAGGCTCGTAAAAATGAAAATCTGAAGACATAGACTCAATCCTCTGAGTTTTAATAAAATAAAAAGGCACAAACAATAAACCAAAACCTCCTGTTCATTGTCCGTTCAGGTCAAAACCGGCACAATGACAAAAAAGGTCTGCTGACCATAACTACGGCGGAGATATCATGATCAGACTTGTTTATTTAGCAGCGTTAGTCAGCCTGTGCTGTGCCTGCAGCGATGAAGCTGCGCCGGACGACGTGTCAAAAACAGAAACCGTCACCCTTAATGTGGTTGAGAACGTTACGAAAAATGTGACTGATAATATCGACAATAAGGCCACTGAAATGGAAAACAACATTACTTTGTCAGGAAAAATGGTCTATCAGCAGCATGAAGGCGGCTTTTTTGGCTTCATTACTGACACCGGAGAGCGTTACACGCTGCGCGGACTGGATAAATCTTACCGTCAGAATGGCATGAAACTGATTGTCGAAGGTCAGCCGCTGACCGGTATGATGACAACAACTCAGTTCGGAACCGTTTTTAAAGTAGAAAAAGTGGTCAGTGCCGACGCCACAGCAGTCGCACCGCACCACAGTGAAATGTAATTGACGTTTGTATATCCTGCTTCGCGGTGGTAGAATTCGCCGCCCTTTTATTTCGGGGTACGGTTAATGAGCCTTGTTTATTGCCGTTATCGCGTGGGTTTTGGTCGCAAAAACTCACAAAAATAAACTAAATATATTGGAGACATATTAATGTCTGAAGCTATTTTTAACCTGGATGCAGTAGTACGTACTGACCTGGGGAAAGGTGCGAGCCGCCGCCTGCGTCATGCTGATAAAGTTCCTGCAATCCTGTACGGTGGCGAAGAAGCCCCTGTTGCACTGACTCTTGATCACAACAAACTGAACAACGCTGCTGATTTCGAAGCATTCTACTCTCACGTTCTGACTCTGAACATTGACGGTCAGAAAGTTGAAGCGTTAGTTAAAGACATGCAACGTCACCCGTTCAAGCCTAAGATCACTCACGTTGACTTCCAACGCGTTATCGCTGGCGAAGAGCTGCACACCAGCGTTCCTCTGCACTTCATCAATGAAGAAAAATCTGCTGCTATCAAAGCTGGCGGTATTGCAGAGCACCACGTAAACGAAATCGAAATCACGTGTCTGCCTAAAGATCTGCCTGAGTTCATCGAAGTAGATATGGCTGCAGTTGAAATGGATGCTACCGTTCACCTGTCTGACCTGACTCTGCCTGCAGGCGTTTCGTCTGTTGAACTGGCTAAAGGTGATGATGCACACAACTTAGCAGTTGTTACTGTTAAGCCTGCTCCTAAAGCACCTGAAGCAGAAGAAGGCGAAGAAGACGCAGCTGAGGAATAATCAGCTTGTCGTCAGATATCCGTCTGATTGCGGGCCTGGGTAATCCGGGCCCGGAATATGAACATACCCGACATAACGCCGGCGTCTGGTTTCTGAACGAACTGGCAGCGCGTTTTAACACCTCCCTTAAGCCTGAAAGTAAGTTTTTTGGTCTCACTGGCCGGATAACCGTGGGCACTCAAGATATTCGTCTGATCTACCCGACTACTTACATGAATAAAAGTGGTCAGGCGGTAGCCGCAATGGCAAACTTCTACCGTATCCCTGCAGAGAATATGCTGATTGCTTTTGATGAGCTGGATTTACCTCCGGGAATCGCTAAATATAAAGTTGGCGGCAGCTCCAGTCAGAATGGCATTCGCGACATCGTCGCTAAAATGGGCAACAACAAAGATTTCTTACGCTTGCGAATTGGTATCGGTCACCCCGGCCATAAAAGCAAGGTAACCGGCCATGTACTTGGCAAACCACCGGAAAACGAAAAGCGGGCAATTGAAGATGCCATCGATGAAGCGGTCCGGTGTACAGAGATTTTAATTAAAAACGATTTAAAGCAAGCCCAGAACCGACTGCATAGTTTTAAAGCTGACGTTCAGGGCTGATAACTTAACAAGGGTCCAGCACATGGGTTTTAAATGTGGCATCGTTGGTCTGCCAAATGTGGGTAAATCTACCCTGTTCAACGCACTTACCAAAGCCGGAATTGAAGCGGCGAACTTCCCTTTCTGTACTATTGAACCGAATACCGGTGTAGTACCTGTACCGGACTTACGTCTGGACAAGCTGGCAGAAATCGTCAATCCGCAGCGCGTAATTCCTACTACCATGGAATTCGTAGACATTGCCGGTCTGGTTGAAGGTGCTTCAAAAGGTGAAGGTCTGGGTAACAAGTTCCTGGCAAACATTCGTGAAACCGATGCTATCGGACACGTTGTGCGTTGCTTTGAGAACGACAACATTGTTCACGTTGCAGGTAAAGTCAGCCCGAAAGATGATATTGACGTTATCAATACCGAACTGGCGCTGGCGGATCTGGAAACTACAGAAAAAGCCATTCACCGTGTATCTAAGCGTGCCAAAGGTGGCGATGCCGATGCGAAGTACGAATTAAAAGTACTGGAAAAGATCAAACCGCACCTGGACGAAGGCAACCTGTTACGCTCTCTGGAACTGACCAAAGAAGAAATGGCAGCCATCAGCTACATGAACATGTTAACGCTGAAACCTACCATGTATATCGCTAACGTGAACGATGACGGATTTGAAAATAACCCGTTCCTCGATCAGGTAAAAGAAATTGCAGCTGCTGAAAATGCTGTAGTTGTTGCCGTTTGCGCTGAAATTGAAGCCGAAATTGCTGAGCTTGAAGATGATGAGCGTGAGGAATTCATGCAGGATATGGGTCTGGAAGAACCCGGTCTTAACCGCGTTATCCGTGCCGGTTACAACCTGCTGACTTTGCAAACTTACTTCACCGCAGGGGTAAAAGAAGTACGTGCATGGACATTCCCTGAAGGCTCTACAGCGCCTCAGGCTGCCGGTAAGATCCACACAGACTTTGAAAAAGGCTTTATCCGCGCAGAAATCGTTGGCTACGACCATTTTGTTGAGTTTGGCGGCGAGCAAGGTGCCAAGGATGCCGGTAAATGGCGTCTGGAAGGTAAAGACTATATCGTTAAAGACGGTGACGTCATTCACTTCCGTTTTAACGTGTAGTCACACAGTCATTCAAAAACACCGCCTGATGGCGGTGTTTTTATTTGAACGCTTTTTATCCTTAAGAAGTCACGTTGTGCTTCCGGCCAAGGCTGGTTAAACGGTGAGGCAGGCAGCGTGCTAAACCCAATACAGCACTGCGCCAATCACCAAGCCGGTCAGTAGTAACTGCACCAGACAAAATCCCATTATATCTTTGGCTTTAAGCCCGGCAATCGCCAGCACAGGTAAGGCCCAGAATGGCTGGATTAAATTCGTCCAGGCATCCCCCCAGGCAACACCCATTGCAACACGGCTGACATCGGCGCCCAGCTCCAGCGCTGCAGGAAGTACCACCGGAGCCTGCACCGCCCACTGCCCGCCTCCGGACGGCACAAAAATATTCACAATGCCCGCAGAGATAAAACTCCAGACCGGCAGCGACTGCGCACTGGCAAGACTGATAAGCCATTCCGACAGACTCTGCGCTAAGCCGGACTGAACCATGACAGCCATAATCCCGGCATAAAACGGAAACTGGATAACAATGCCCGCTCCGCCTTTCACAGCCTGATGCAAACTATGCAGTAATTTCCGTGGTGTCCCGTGTAACACAATGGCGAGAAACAAAAAGAGACCGTTAACGATATTCAGGTTTAACGTGCCGCCGTTTATAAAGTACATAAGCAGATACGCCAGACCGGCAAACCCGGTAAGCTGGGCCAGAATAACGCTGTTTTCCAGTTTATCCGCCGGACGGGTATTTTCAGCCTCCGGCACAGGTTCATCTTCAAGTTTTGATGCCGGTACAATGACACTGTCTTCTTTCGATGGCAGCATTAAACGGTTTACCACCGGCATTACCACGAACAATATGGCGACCAGAACAAGGTTAAAGGTGGCAAAAATAGTTTGTGATGTGTCGATAACGCCAATCTGATCAACAGAAAAGTGACCGGGCGTGGCAATGGTCAGTGGAACAGAGCCGGCAAGACCACCATGCCATACCACAAATCCGGAATAGGCACTGGCCACCAGCAAACGGTAATCCACCTCAACCTTCCTCGCCAGCGCTTTGGCAAATAACGCCCCCACCACCAGGCCAAAGCCCCAGTTCAGCCAGCTGGCAGCCAGCGATACCAGCGAAACCATTAAAATCGCCTTAGGTGCAGAGTTTGCCAGTCCGGCCATTTTCTCCAGCCCGCCTTTTACCAGCGGCGTACTTGCCAGCATGTATCCGGTGACAAGCACGAGCAGCATTTGCATGGAAAAACTGAGTAGCCCCCATAATCCGCTCCCCCATTGCTCAACAACCTGCTGCGGAGATTGTCCTTCTACAAGCACTGCTGCGGCAAAAACCACCAAAGTAAGCAATAAAACGAAGATATACGGGTCCGGCAGATAGCGCTCAACGAGTTTTACGAAGGGTGAAGCGACCTTATTCATCATATTTTTCTTCTTCCTTTAAGATCTGACTTAACAATTTACTCACATTATCGGATTTATTCGCAGATTTCAGGGAAAAAGATTTTACAACCGGCAAATTCAGACCGCCACGCCGGTTAATTAATCGCCAATGTCGAGGGAAGAAATTCATAGCAAATGCCCTCGAATTGATCTCTTTTCCACCATTTTGACGCCATATTAAGCATTTCAGTACACATAGTGAGCACTTAAAAAAAGTTAGTAAAAAAGGGGTTGACGGTCGGGGGTCATATCCGCATAATACGCGCCACTTCCTGAGAGGGAAGAGAAAGAAAGAGGCTACGTAGCTCAGCTGGTTAGAGCACATCACTCATAATGATGGGGTCGCAAGTTCGAATCTCGCCGTAG
>NZ_CFHOXV010000078.1:0-5493 GCF_984505615.1 Alteromonas sp.
ATAGAGCTATCACAATGGCATCGATAAAAAATGGGTTTTCACACAGTCTGCGTACGGAGCAGCCCTTTACCAAGTATCTCGGTGATGTCCGCTCCTGACCTAAAGCGGGCATTCCCAACCATCTTCATTACCAAGTCTAGTCCAACATATCGCCACTAAAATAACAAGGAGCGCACCGGCAAATACACCCTGCTTTTCGCCTCTGCCATGGGCACATCCGGGTAAAAGCGCAGTCGCTCTATGAATGGTGGGAATTGTTCGAAGTCCCAGTCATAGCCCCCTTCGCCAATAACCTGTTCAATGCGCTGCTGTAACTTTCCGTCAGTGCCTGTTTCTATCCAGCTTAAACAATGCAAAGCGGGAATGTGAGCCTCAGTAACGCCCTGAGGATACGGCGCTATGCCTTTGTTATGCTCTGCCGCAATACCGAAGGTAAAGGCCTCAGGTTCAGTAGTGCTAGGATCTGAATAAAAGATGTTAAATGTCCGGCTTTGAGAAGGCGGTGAGCCATTCAACTTTCGCCATTGAATAAAAGCACCAACGGAAGCCATCAGCGTTTGTGGTGACCCCATATGAAGAAGCTGTGCCAACTTAACACCTTCAAACTGAACTAACGCCGGTGCCGACGCATCCGTAGCGGTATTGTCTGGAGTCTCACTGTCCAGCACTCTTACCGAATTGGCGAGCTGCGTTATGCGCTCAAGGTCCGGAGAATGCCGGAATTCGCTGGGTGTCACGCCGGTCTGACGTTTGAAAGCCCTGCTGAAGCTCTCGCTGTTTTCATAGCCTGCCTCACACCCAATGTCAGTGATAGACATAGAATGGCGATAAGCGAGTTGCCAGGCGGCGCGATGTGTCCGAACCCTTCGCATGAGCGTTTGCAGGCTAATCCCGAAGGTTGTAGAAAACTGGCGGTGAAAATGATGCCGGGACAAACCAGCCACCGCCGCCAGTTCGTCCAAATTCGGCGCTATACCACTATTAGATTCCAGCCAGGCTATGACTTTTTCAAAAACGATTCTTGTATCAGCGCTCATTCTGTCTCATCAGGTCACGGGGGAAAAATGTTGCTGTAATTTACCGGCTTCCCATCTGCTGCGCCTGACCGTTTTTGCTGTTTGAGGAGATTCACCACAACATACCTGTCAGGTGAATCTCGCATTCATTACCACTCAACTATGATTTTGCCGCGACTGTCATTGGCTTCAAGGCGGGCATGAGCGTTACCGACCTCCTCAGCCGGCAGTACGGTATCTACGTTCCCAGTGAGCGTACCGTCGTCAAAACCCGGCAGTCCGTGTTCGCAGAAATCACGGATCAAATCAGCCTTGTAAGCGTCGCTGCGGTTTCTGAGCGTTGACCCCTGAATGCGGGCACGTTTGCCCAACATCAATGCCATGTCTAACTTGTCTGCGAAACGCCCTGCCAGCATGGCTAAATAAACGATGTGCCCGTCTTGCGCGAGTACTTTAAGGTTACGGTTCAGGTAATCCCCTGCCACAAAGTCGAGCACAAAGTTTACGCCTTCCGGCCAGGTGTCTTTCAAAACAGCAGCAAAATCCTGTTCTTTATAATTAATGGTCAGGTTCGCGCCCATATCACGGCACTGGGCTAATTTATCTTCAGAAGACGCGGTGGTGGCTGTGGCAATACCCTTTAGTTTGCACAGTTGCAGCGCAGCTAAGCCAACACCGCTGGCACCGGCGTGAATAAGGGCTTTATCCTGAGCTTGCAGGTTACCGATTGTGAACAGCGCCTGCCAGGCGGTAAGAAACACCTCCGTGAGCCCTGCTGCGTGTGTCAACGACATACTCTCTGGCACCGGCATAAGATGACGTGCATTTACCCCTACATATTCAGCGTAGCCGCCACCCGCTACCAAACCACACACCTTATCACCCGTTTTCCATTGAGTGACATCATCGGCAACCTCAGTCACTATCCCGGAAACTTCCAGTCCGAGAATGTCGCTTTCACCCGGCGGTGGCGGATATTTTCCCTGACGCTGCAGGGTGTCGGCGCGGTTTACCCCGAATGCATGCACTTTAACGAGTACCTGGCCACTGGCGATAGCAGGCGTATCCGTTTCACTGATCTTCAAAGATTCGGGCCCCGCGCCCTTGTCAAAATCGATATATCGCATCGCTGTACTCCCTCGTTTGACGATCTGAATTCAAAGATACCTATGGTCGTCACAAATATTCAGTTCAAAAGTCGCGCCTGATAATGAGAAAAGCTATACTGCGCGCCACTTTCATCAAAGGGTTATCATAACAATGTCTGCCACCGTCGTCTTACAACCTCAACGTGATAAATCACTGCGCCGTCGTCATCCCTGGGTTTTTGCCAGTGCCGTTGCCACGGTTAACGGACGTTGCCGCAGCGGAGACACTGTTGATGTAATAAGTGCAGAAGGCGACTGGCTGGGCCGCGGAGCCTGGTCTCCTGAATCCCAGTTACGGGTTCGCATGTGGACCTTTAACAAAGATGAACCGGTAGACAATGGCTTTTTTGTTCGTCGCCTTTCTACTGCCCTCACCCTCCGTGAAAACCTGGTGATAAACGACAACACTAACAGCTATCGCCTCATCGCATCAGAATCTGACGGATTGCCCGGCGTGACTATCGACGTGTACAACACGGTGATTGTCGTGCAACTGTTGAGTGCCGGTGCTGATAAGCAACGTGACAAGATTGTGTGGGCACTGAAAAAAGTGCTGCCGGGGAAAGACATTTTTGAACGCAGCGATGTGGATGTGCGTGCAAAAGAAGGACTGGAGCCACTGGTGCAGACGCTTCATGGCGATCCGGAACCGGTGGTCACAATTCTGGAGAATGGTATTCAGATTCAGGTAGATATTCGCAACGGCCATAAAACCGGTTTTTACCTTGATCAGCGTGATGCCCGTGCTGCTGCCGGCCGTTACGCCAAAAACAAAGATGTGCTGAACTGTTTCAGCTATACCGGCACGTTTTCGTGCTACGCGTTACAGGGCGGCGCAAAACATGTCACCAATGTGGATGTGTCTGATCCGGCGCTTGAGCTCGCGGCAAAGCATCTTGAAATCAATCATCTCGACAGTGCCCGTTGCGACATGGTGAACGGTGATGTGTTTCAGGTTCTGCGTAAGTATCACGAAGAGCAACGCCAGTTTGACATGGTGATCCTGGATCCCCCCAAATTTGTCGACAGCAAAGCGTCGCTGGGCCGCGCATCACGTGGCTACAAAGACATTAACATGTACGGAATGCACGCGGTGAAATCAGGCGGCTTGCTGCTGACATTCAGTTGCTCGGGCCTGATGCCGGCAGATTTATTTCAGAAGATTGTGGCCGATGCCGCGCTGGATGCCGGCAAGACAATTAAGATTGTTGAACGCCTGACTCAGGCCAAAGACCACCCTGTCATTGGCACGTATCCGGAAGGTTATTACCTGAAGGGTCTGGTGTGTGAAGTAACTGATCTTTAATCAGTTACTTCATTTCTGAAATTTCTACACCAATAATACAGCTGGCGTCTGTCTCAGGCACACAGCGAACCACGGTTGCAATGGCAGACAAGGACGGGATCTGAGAGCTGTTGGAGTCGATAGAAACGTTAACCTGCGTACCCACTTCAATGGATGGCTCTTCAACTTCCAGAGACATACCTGTGGCACTGATATCTTTACATACTGCCTGATGAGTACGGCTGGATTCTTCGTCGTTAATCTGTACCTGGCAAGGCGAGTTAACCATCATCCTGAAAAAATTACGTTTATCGTCGTATCCTAACATGTCTTACTTCTCCCAACCTCTGGTAGCAACCTCGTAATATACTTCATCACTTATAGGACGACACCCCGGCGATGTCAACTGAGATCGCCGAAGAGTCACCGAAAGTTTGATATGTGGTGTAATATCAGCGTATATCCATCACGCTTTTTTGCGATATCACATACCTTTACGCGACTTTTTTATTAAAAGTTTTCCAGCGCAGTTAAAACTCTTTTTGCTGATACCGGATAGGCGGTGCCCAGTTGCTGGGCAAACAGAGAAACACGCAGTTCCTCAATCATCCAGCGGATCTCAAGCAGCTCAGCAGGTGCCTTACCCTGCGGGTATTTATTGCATGCTTTATTAAACGCAGTCACCGCTTTTTCAATGGTTTGCTGATGCATGCGGTCTTTATTCGGATCAATGGGCAGCTTTTCCAGGCGTCGCGCCAGTCCCTTAATATAGCGGTTCCAGTCCGGTAGTCTTCCGCGCCCTAAATCCGAGACAAAACCGGGATAAACCAGTGTAGACAGATGTTGTTTCACATCGCCGAGAGCACTGACCATGTTGAGCGGCACATTGCCCTTCATTTGCTTCTGACACTGGTGTGCGAGAGTAAGCCCCTCTTCCACCTGCCCGGCTATGTCCAGCACCACATCATTAATTTCAGCCCTGACAAAATCGACGCACTGTTTAAAGGTTTCAGCATCACGTATTTCAACATCTTGTGTTTGTTTAAAGGTGTTGGCCAAATCATCAATACCGGCCAGTATACAGTCGTCAATGAGCGCTATGATCTGGCCGAAAGGATTAAAATACAAACCCAGTTTTGCTTTGTTCGGCAGTTTACTTTGCAGATAGCTGAGTGGCGACGGCATAGCATTACGGATCAGCACGTTAACGCCGTCCTGATGTTGTTGTTTCGCTTTTTCAGGCTCGTCCACCAGTACTATATCAACTTTATCACCGCGGCGGACCAGAGCGGGAAACGCCTGTACTTCAAAGCCCCCCATCTTTTGCGTAAAGGTTTCCGGCAGCTTTTCAAAATCCCAGCTTTCCAGCCCTTTGCGCTCAAGTTCCGGCGTTGCGGCCTTTTCAAAGGTGGCTTTCACCTGTCCCTGACATTGCTTCTTCAATGCTTCCAGATCATCACCACGCGCGATCACCTCACCTCTGTCGTTAACCACAGCAAAGTGCATTTTGAGATGCCGTTCAAGCTGAGACAGCTGCCACTCTTCTTCTTCCACAATAACGCCGGTCATACGGCGCAGTTTGTCAGACAATGCCTGTGAAAGCGGCACCGGCTGACCGTGCTTGTCAAAGGCGCTGATATCTTCAAGGCAGGCTTCTGCATAATTCGGTGCAGGCACAAAATTTTTGCGTAAACGTTTAGGCAGGCTTTTAATCAGGCTGACAATCAATTCGTGTTGTAAACCCGGCACCAGCCAGTCAAACCCCTTATCTGATACCTGATTTAATATGGGTAACGGAATGGTTGCCGTTACCCCGTCATCATCGGCATTGGGCTCGAAATGGTAACGTAGAGGCAGCGTAATATTGCCCTGCTTCCAGACATCGGGAAAGGCGTTGGCGGTCTTCGCGCCAGGCTGCTGGCGGTACACATCCTCTTCGGTGAAGGCGAGAATGTTCTTGTCGGATTGCTTTTGCCACCACTTTTTAAACGCAGCTTCGTTATTGACTTCCACCGGTAAACGCTGCGCATAGAAGGCCACCAGC
>NZ_CFHOXV010000079.1:0-5309 GCF_984505615.1 Alteromonas sp.
AGTTGACTTTTAATCAATTGGTCGCTGGTTCGAATCCAGCACGACCCACCATCTTATCTTTGCTCCGGTTATCCGGAACCTCTTAAAATTCTTAAATACTTCCTGTTAGATATTATCCCGATTCGTTATCAGCTTTATCAACCGCAAAAGCATTGCACTGTTATAAGTCATAGCGCTTTAATCCGGGCAAACACTTTTATTCATAGCGTATCCCTATGTAATTTTTATGACAGTCGGGTATAATCCGTCGCCCTATTGTCGATTATTCAGGCTATTTGTTATGACTATTGCTTTCAGAGTCGATCAAGTTGATTATCCGTTCCCGGCCAAGCCTGCGCCGCTTACTGATGTGCGCAAGGCCGAACTGAAGGAACAGATCAAGCAACTGCTGCGTGATCGTAATGCTGTTCTGGTAGCTCACTATTACACTGACCCCGAGATTCAGGCGCTGGCCGAGGAAACCGGTGGTTGCGTTGCGGACTCTCTGGAGATGGCACGCTTTGGCCGTGATGCCACTGAGCAAACGTTAATCGTGGCCGGTGTCCGCTTCATGGGTGAAACAGCAAAGATTCTCAGTCCTGAAAAAACCGTACTGATGCCAAACCTGGAAGCAACCTGTTCGCTGGACATCGGTTGCCCGGTGGAAGAATTCAGTGCTTTCTGCGACGCGCACCCTGATCACACCGTGGTTGTTTACGCCAATACGTCTGCTGCTGTAAAAGCAAGAGCCGACTGGGTGGTGACATCCAGTATTGCGCTGGAAATTGTTGAGCATCTGGACGAGCAGGGTAAACCTATTATCTGGGGCCCTGACCGCCACCTGGGTGCATACATTGCTAAGAAAACCGGTGCTGATATGTTGATGTGGCAGGGCGAATGTATCGTTCATGACGAGTTTTCAGCACAGAAACTGAGTGATATGAAAGCAGTGTATCCTGATGCAGCCATTCTTGTGCATCCGGAATCACCTGCCAGTGTGGTTGATCTTGCGGATGCTGCCGGTTCGACAAGTCAGCTGATCCAGGCCGCTCAGGATATGCCTAACAACACGTTTATTGTGGCAACAGATAAAGGCATTTTCTATAAGATGCAACAACTGATGCCAGAGAAGACGTTTATTGAAGCTCCAACGGCCGGTAACGGCGCAACCTGTAAAAGTTGTGCTCACTGCCCGTGGATGGCAATGAACGGCTTACAGGCCATCTACAACAGCCTGACAGAGGGTGTGAACGATAACGAAATCGATGTGGATGAAGCTTTGCGTCATAAAGCTCTCATTCCGCTGGACAGAATGCTCAACTTTTCAGCACAACTTAAGCAGAAAAAGCTGGCAACTGCTTAATAAAAGCGCAGTTGAGGTTTTTTTCCCGGTGAGTACTTGATTCAGCGGGAGACTTTCCCTACTATACGCGCGCTTTGACGAATTTCGTCAGACAATTCCGGAGAGATGGCTGAGTGGCTGAAGGCGCACGCCTGGAAAGTGTGTATACGTTAATAGCGTATCGAGGGTTCGAATCCCTCTCTCTCCGCCAGATACTAAAAACCCGCATTCACTGCGGGTTTTTGCTTTCCGGCGTTTATTTTTTCACAATCTTCCTGCCCGGTTTCTGCTGAATCCTTCCTCTCTTTTGTCATCATTCTTTATAAACATTTCAATATGTATCTAGTCATTAAATATTAAGTAAAAGTAATGAGTTCAAGATACTGTAATAATCTTATTGAGTTCAAAAAATAAGCAGTTTATGATAATTGCCGTTACGTATTAAAAGTCACACACTTCTTTCTAAGTTTCGGGGTTTTAAAATTAAAAGTTAGTTTAAAAAACTTAAAAAGTTAATGGTTATAGCAGATAAGGGAGTATCTCAGTTATGAATCGTTACAATGATGTCGCGATGCTTGAATCCAAGCTTTCGCAGGAAATAGGCTTCAGAACATTTGCAGAAGACCAGACTGTTTTTGCATCTAACTGGCCGTTGCTCAATCAATTGTTTCAACAGAGTTTTCTCAAGAGTCCAGGGGCTGAACCGGAACAAACGTTTCGTCATACTGGTTTTGAAACATTGGCTGATCTTCAAAACAATTCTGCTAATACCAACAGTACTTCATTCACCGGGAGCTCCGGGCATTCACAGAGGAAGATCTGTGTATGAACCTCGTCTATCTGACATCTCCTAAAGGTGGTACCGGACGTACGACACTTACGGCAAATCTGGCTTTTGCTCTGCAGCGGCTGGGTCATCAGGTTGTGGTATTGGATCTTGATGTACAGAACACCCTTCGCTTCCATTTTGGCGTAGCAGTGGGAGAGTCCCGCGGGGTGGTTGCACAATCACAGCATAACAGTGACTGGCGTGAATATATTATTGAAACGCCGGGTGGAGTGGGTCTTCTGCCTTACGGGCAGGTAACCCGTGAACAACGCGAAGCCTTTAATGCATTATTGCGTCGTGAGACTGGTTTTCTGGATCAACGTCTCGGTTCCCTTTTACAACAACCAGGCTGTATTACGCTTGTTGACCTTCCTTCCGGGCCCGGTTCAGGCCTTGACGCTGTCAAGCGAATGGGGGGCCTGGGAATAGTGGTCCTGACTGCTGACAGCACGTCAGCTGCAACTTTGCCTTTGGTTGAGCAGGAGAGTTACCTGGGTAAAAAGCTGGCTGGCGAGGCGCTCTATATTATCAATCAGACTCACATCCGGAGCCGGCTCAATCGCGATTCTACAGAATTTTTTGAGCAAAAGCTGGGGGCCGCGCTACTTGGCAGGGTGCACCGTGATGAAGCGGTACCCGAAGCTGCCGCATCTATGAAATCTATTTTTGAATACGCGCCAAGTTCGGCTGTCATTCAGGATCTCGAAGACATAGCCAGGGGAATAAGCAGAAGTCTGCCAGAGGCATTCAGCCATGACTCCATGAAATTTTCGTTGAGATAACCGCCATGGAACAATTAAACAAACCTTCCCGGGTGGCTAAACTCTTTCTTTTTTTCATCCTTGTTGCTGTGTTCTGCGTGCTCATGCTGATCGTATCAACGCCGCTTGACCTTGAAAATCAAACCCTTTTTGCACTTTTCAGTGTGATTCTCTGTTTGATTATCGGCCGTATAGAAACCTCCTGGGCGAGGCTGGTGTTGATGATGGTTAGCGTCATTATATCAACCCGGTATTTATTTTGGCGTGCAACAGACACACTGGTTTACAACACACCTTTTGAAACATTTCTGGGCATAGGTCTTCTGCTGGCAGAAGTTTATGCACTGCTAATTTTAGTATTGGGATTTTTTCAGACTGTTTGGCCGCTGGAAAGAAAAGTTGTTCCTTTACCTGAAGATACAAGTTTATGGCCAACTGTTGATGTGTATGTCCCTACGTATAACGAAAGTTTATCTATTGTTCAGGATACGGTACTGGCAGCGCTTAATATTGACTACCCGAAAGAGAAATTGCGGGTTTATCTTCTGGACGACGGACGCAGGCCCGAATTTGGTGCGTTTGCCTCTGCCGCCGGAGTGGGATACATAACGCGTGAAGACAATAAACACGCCAAAGCAGGGAACCTGAATAATGCTTTGAAACTCACAAGCGGAGAGCTGATCTGTATCTTCGATTGCGATCATGTGGCGACCCGCATGTTTCTTCAGGCAACGGTTGGCGCATTTATCAAAGAACCCAAACTGGCACTGTTACAAACCCCGCATCACTTTTATTCGCCGGACCCGTTTGAAAGAAATCTCAGGACTGGACTCGATATGCCGGGGGAAGGTGAGCTCTTTTACGGGCCGGTACAAAAGGGAAATGACTTTTGGAATGCTGCGTTTTTTTGCGGGTCCTGTGCGGTTATACGGCGTAAAGCGCTCGGGGATACCAATGGCTTCGCAGTGGAAACCGTTACCGAAGATGCTCATACTGCACTAAAGTTACAGCGAATGGGCTGGGATACCGCTTTCCTTGCGATACCTCTGGCAGCCGGACTCGCCACTGAACGTCTTTCCCTGCACATTGGACAGCGTGCAAGGTGGGCACGGGGAATGTGCCAAATTTTCCGGGTTGATAATCCTTTGTTTGGCAAGGGATTAAAAATAGGTCAGCGTTTGTGTTATCTCAACGCCATGATGCATTTTCAGTTCCCGTTGCCCAGATTTGTTTTTGTCACTGCGCCGCTGGCTTATCTGTTGTTTGGTGCAAACATTATAGCCGCTGCTCCCGATCTGTTACTTGCCTATGCATTACCTCACCTGTTTCACGCCATTTATACCAACTCTGTTTTACAGGGCCGTTACCGATACAGTTTCTGGGGAGAGGTTTATGAAACTGTACTTGCTTTTGCTCTGATAAGGCCGACGCTGGCCTCCTTGTGGAATCCGTCTAAAGGCAAATTTAATGTCACTGACAAAGGCGGAACATTGGATGAAGCCTACTTTGATTCAGAAGCTGTCAGGCCGCACCTGATCACACTTGCATTGTTACTCGCCGGGATAATCTGGGGGGCAGTGAGAATGGTTTTCAGTGAAGACTTTGCCGTAAACCCCTTTGTACTTGGCCTCAATCTTGTGTGGGCGTTGTTAAACGTCACGATTTTACTGGCGGCAGTCGCGGTAGCGATGGAGGCAAAGCAAGTTCGCAACGCTGTAAGAGTAGGTATCAGTCTGCCGGCCGTTCTTCATTTGTCTAATGGTCACACTGCCCGTGCTGAGACCTGCGACTTTTCGATGGGAGGTATGCGCCTTAGCAATCCTTATGGTGATGCCTTCGCTGAAGAAACTGTAGAGGACGTTGAAATAAGTTTTGACGGCAAGGCAATGCTTTTTCCTGTTTCTCCGATAACAGCAGATCCTCACTTTTTGCGATTCCGCTTTCAGGATTTGCCTCTGAGACAGCGCCGGAAACTGGTGAATGTAGTTATGGGGCGTGCAGATGCCTGGGTACCGGATAAGCTAAATGCTGCTGATCATCCTTTTCGTTCGTTTAGCGGTGTGTTGAGGGCGGTGACAGGTCTTTTCTCATCCGGTAACAGGGATAATGCATGGTTGAGGTGGCAACGAAATCTCTTTGGAAACTGGAAGTTTTTGTTGGTTCTTACAACTGTGATTGCTCTTGGTTGGGCCATCGTCGCTAACAGAGCGTGGGCCGGTGAGGCTGATTTCTCGCGACAAATTAGTCTGCAGGATGCCGGTTTCGACAAGCCCATCACAATCAATGGCAACGGAAATAGTTTTGGCGTGCATTTTTCGATAAGAAAAGATGAAGTTGTTACCGGTCGCGAATTCAACTCCGAAGTGCACCACTCTCTAAATTAGGCAGCCTTGCGTAA
>NZ_CFHOXV010000080.1:0-5236 GCF_984505615.1 Alteromonas sp.
GTGTAGCTAGGGATATGCTGTCCCCGAAAATGGTTGACTCAATAGGTAGTCCGTTATCCATACGCAGCTGAGTGGGTAATCCACGCTCAGCTTTAAGCTGTTCTAGCACGCGTACGACACGGCCAGCGGGCAGTGATGTGTCAACTTCAATAGCAAGGCACTCCCGCGTGCCTTCATCCACTACATTCAGTGTTCTGAACCGTTTGCCGCAATACAAAGTGTCATGCATAAAGTCCAACGCCCATTGGTGGTTTGCCTGATCCAGTACTTCTAAAGGCTGTGCTATTCGCTTGGGCAGTACCCGTTTGGTTCTGCGCCTCAGATTCAACCCCATCTGGCAGTAAACGCGATAGACACGCTTATGATTAAAGGTGAAGCCTTTGAAACGCATTCGACCAAAACACTTCCAAAAGCCTGCTCGCGGCGACTTCTCCAAGACCGCATTGATACCATCAATGACAGCAGCATCCGCTTTACGCCAGTCTCGTCCAGGACGATAAAAGGTCGCACGGCCAATACCAACGAACAGGCAGGCTTTTACGACGCTTAGCCCCGCATCAACCAAGATGCTGACGCATTCTCGTTTCTCTGCTGTCACCAACCCTTTTTTGCGACAAGTTCCTTAATGGCATTATTTTCTAAGCTGACATCGGCAAACATTTTTTTGAGCTTAGCATTTTCTTCTTCAAGCTCTTTTAGTCGCTTGACGTCTGAGGCTTCCATACCACCGTATTTGGACTTCCAATTGTAAAAGGTTGCACTGCTGATACCGTGTTGACGGCAAACTTCCTCAACCTTCATACCAGCATCAACTTCCTTTAACACCCCAATAATCTGAGATTCTGTATATCGTGATTTTTTCATAGTCGTCTCCTGCATTAATCATTGCAGAAAACTCCAATTAAGTCTGTCTCAGTTTAGGGGAAGTGGACAGGAGCGTAGCGGAAAATTGTTCCGCATGCTTGCGCTTGCTATAGCTTACCGGCGGCAAAAAAATGAACCTCTCCGCCAGCTTGAGAGTAGTTGCTAAACTTAGCTGGCCGGGTGAATTGATACTCAAAACCTGACTTGGTGACATTTTTAATGTCTACATAGCTAACATTATCGTTTGCAGTAGCCGATACGGTTACATCATCACTGCCAAACTCTTTGGCGAAAGTCACTTTATTGTACCCAGCGATGCTCGTTGAGCGCCTCCCCCAATTAATCATAGTATTTCCGGAAATTAAATAATTAGCACCTGAGCTCACGTTTGCAGCCGTCTCTATGCTGACGACTTTTTCGTTCATTTGCTCAGTTATCTCATCTTCTATCTGAGCGCTAATATTATTTAGTTCGGACTTCAATTTCCTAATTTCAATGAGGTAATCATTCATTCCTTCACTAGATTCGATATTGCTACCAACGTGCTGAGGTAATTTATCTAGAAGCCTTCTCATATGAAGCTCTGAGGCGATTCCAATATTTACGTCATTCAGTCTCGAATCTAACTGAACCAATTTAGATTCAAATTCTTCTAATATTTTTGAAGCTTCTGATTGATAGTTTTTTCTAAGCTCGTCCTTTGCTTCAAACGCAACATTGTCTACTAGCGTCTGAATGCTGCTCCACGAGAGCAGGCCTATAATCGCCAAAGCTGCAGTAACCATTACCGATAACAACTTAAATGTGGTCTCTTTAGCGTGTTTTTCGACAATCTTTTTAGCTTCTTCGGTCAATTCCATTGTAATACCTCTGTTTTGATACTGTAGCTATAACTACTAAATAGACACCAACACGTAAATAGTCACCAACACGGTGTGATCAACCACCCCCCATTGGTGTAGTTGTCTGTTTTCATTTCTCCAGAATATATCAGACGCCCCACCTTTAAAAGGTTGTGTGGTTTTGGTGCATTTTCGCTGGAGCAAAATGCACCGTTTGTGAAGTGAGATGTGAAATGGTGTAAAACCATCCTTCCAGCCAGTTTTCTTGACTCTCATATATTCTTAAGCTGTTTTTATTTTAATAAGCATTATGAAGTCAAAGTTTCTGCGGGAAGTGTATGAATTTATGTTGTCGAGAGGCTACGCCAAAAGAACCATAGAAACGTATTTAACATGGATTACTGACTTTATCAGGCACCACAACTATGCCCGGCCTCAGGAGATGGGCGCTCAACTTGTTGAGAGTATTGTTCGGTAAAGGAGGAAATGGCGTGATCAGTCCCCTGTCACGCCTTACTTTGTAGAATGAAGTGAGTACTTCCGGCAGTACAAAACCTGCCGTACGGTCAGGAGATGATGATGCGCTTGTAGGCCAGCAGGGAGCCATCGTCATTTTGTTCGAGGTTGAACACATACTCGTTGTAATCACTGCCAAATACTGTGTCGTTGGTCAGGTATGTGTCTGGCGCACCGTGATCAATATAATCAGAATGGCTGGTACAGATATCTGTGCAGAAATCATCATCAAAGCCAAACTGGGAAATCAGCTCGTCGTTGTTATTATTCTTCACTCTGAAGTGAATGTGAATGGCACGGCTGGCATACCAGCCAGGGAAGCAGGTCTTAAAGTTCACACGGCCACTGCTGTCTGTTACTGCAATGCCCCGGAACCAGCGCGATTGCAGCGCTTCACTGTCGTTCCCTGTACAAAAAGAAGAGTTGAACCCGTTAGTGTCACTGCTTCCTGTCGTATCGCCGGAATAAATGCCTTCCACATCACAATGCCACACTTCTATTTCATAGCCTGACAGCGGATTACATTGTTCGTCTATGAGTTGCAGGCATAACTGCATGGGCAAACCGGTTTGACCTTCTGAGATATCATCAAGATAGTCGGAATCGAAATAGCATGGACCTTCCGTTTGCTGTCCGGTCAGTTCAACAGAGCAGGTACTGCTGTTTTCAAAAATGCTGTCAGCGGGGAAATCCGCTGTCATTGAATCTGTACCGCCACTCAGCCAGCTGCCGTTATCAGCCACAGTCGTTGTGCCTGTGCCGCTGCTGCCGGAAGAAGAACCGGTTGATGTACTGCCTGTTGATGTGCTGGTTGAAGACGAACTACTACCGCCGCTGCCACCACAACCGGTGAGCATGATCACCGGTGTCGCTACTGCCAGTGAAGCCAGAGATTTAAGGGTTTTGCGCCGCCCGTTAAAAAGGATTGGTTTAGTCATGGTTTTTGCCTGCCTGAATAAAATGCATGAAATATAATATGCATCTTCGACGTCAATGGCCCGTAAACGTCATAAGCTTTACTTATCATTTACATAACAAAATGATTCAGCGTTACAGCCGGATAAACCATTGCTTCCGGTACATCCACCATACCGGCAAAAACATCACACAAAGAAAACTTACCGCAAACAAAAAAGAAGCATTGAAAGGCGACAAGTAAGGCAGAAATACAGACTGGTAAATCGCAGCTTTCAGGGAGCCGGAGCCCGACGGAATCATGAAAAGCAGCCGCGCAGCAATGCCGGATAACATGAAAAATACAATACTGTTCGCACCTGCGATAATAAAGGGCTGCGCCCAGCGTTGATAACCGCGCAAGTCTGTCATCCAGTGCAACAACGCCAGACAACCCATTGCGCAGCCTGCCGTTAATGCTGTAAAGCCCGGTGACCAGAGCGCTTTATTCACCGGCACCCACAGCGCCATGACGCCCCCGGCCAGAATGAGAATGATGCCTGCACCTGCCATTTTAAGTAGCGGCATTCCCGGTTCACGCTGCAGCCAAAGGCCACAAATAACCCCGCAGAGGCAGGTTGATATTGCAGGCATGGTGCTTAACAAACCTTCCGGATCGAAGGGGAATGGTGTTGCCATTGAATAGTAAACATGATGCTTTCCCAACACGCCGGCATCTATCCATGCTGCGAGACTGTTGCCGTATGCCCATAGCCCCTGATATACGTTGCCGGCTGCATCAGCATAGGGAATAAACGTCATCGCCGCCCAGTACGCCGCCACCAGCAACACGGCGGTAAACAACAGTCCGCGAATTCGCAGGCACATCGCCAGTATTGCAGTAAAAAAGTAAACCAGTGCCAGCCGTTGCAGAACCCCCATCACCCGAATGTTTTCCAGCCGGTCCCGGACCCAGTCGAAATCCGGATTATAAGGATTGTAGTAAAACAGCGCGAGGAACAGGCCACATAAGAACAGCAATACACTGCGTTTCAGTATTCTTGCCAGCATTACTCCGGCTGAACCGCCTTGCTGACGATAAGAAGAAAAAGGGATTGCCACGCCCATGACGAAAATAAAGAAAGGAAACACCAGATCTGTCGGTGTCAGTCCATGCCATTGTGCATGCAATAACGGCCAGTAAACGGTTTGCCAGCTTCCGGGATTATTTACCAGAACCATTAACACAATGGTAAGCCCCCGCAGTACGTCCAGGGAAATCAATCTCTTCATTGGCTATTCTTTAAGTTCGACATTAAATGACACACACCCGTCATTGGAATATTTTATTATTTACTTAGGAAATAATTGTGATAATTTGGTTATTTCATGCAGCATTAACCGGTAATAACATGTCACTCTTATCCCGACACTTTCGCTTTCTGGTCGCTACCTGCGCGGTTGCCACACTGATTGGCTGCGCCGGCGGTTACACCAGTATGCCATCGAAGAATACCGGTGAACGGGTGAAAGTGCTTGTTATGCATTTTACCGCGATAGATTACCAGAAAAGTGTGCATGCTCTGGTGGATGAAGGCGGGCTGAGTTCGCATTACCTGGTCACCGATCCGTCTGACCCCACGTTTCCGGGTGATGAGGCATCTGTGCTGCAGCTTGTGCCTGAATCGAAACGCGCCTGGCATGCCGGTAAAGGTGAGTGGCAAACGCGCAACCATTTGAATGATACATCCATCGGCATTGAGATTGTGAATGTACCTGAATGTCAGCGGGATAGTGAGACAGCAGCCAGCCGGTCAGAACATGGCAGCAACCGTCTTTGTGTATTTCCAGATTATCACCCGGAACAAATTCAGGTGCTCATTGCGCTGGCAAAAGACATACTCGCCCGCAACCCGGACATTTCTCCCACTGCCGTTGTCGGCCATGCAGATATCGCATTTAACAGAAAAAATGACCCGGGCCCGCGTTTTCCATGGTATCAGCTGTACCTGGAAGGGATAGGCGCCTGGTATGACACCGGTACATTAACGACATACTGGCAACGCTTTAACCGCGCCCTGCCCTCTGTTTCTTTAACGCAGGCTGCGCTGCGCACTTAC
>NZ_CFHOXV010000081.1:0-5180 GCF_984505615.1 Alteromonas sp.
ACAAGTCAGTTGCTCTACCAACTGAGCTAAGTCGGCTCCTCATCAAGTGGGTGCGCATTCTAGAGTAAGTTATTACTCCGTGCAAGTGTCTTTTTTATTTTTTTTCGTTTTTTTGTCGGAGCGTTTTACTCTTTCAAATCTAACGAAAAATGTTACGCAAAAAGCTGACTTCTTGCGTAGCGGGCAAGACCTTGCACCACCAAATTCGCGGAACGGATAGTATCAGTGGAATGATTTATTGCAAGCATATTTTTATCTCCACCGCCGATAATTACAGCAAAATCGGATCGTTTGCTTAGCAAATAATCAATCGCGCTTAAATAAACACCATTTAGTGCTGCATGACACCCCTGTGCAACGCACATTTCAGTAGAAGAGCCCGGTGCTAAATTTTGCGGTATTGAGTTGTCTGAGGTGACTCTTGCTGTATTTTTAACCAGAGCATCACGCATAAGATGAAAACCGGGACTTATCCAACCGCCTAAATGTTGACCATCTTCAACAAAATCACAGGTAATTGCAGTACCCATGTCGATCACACAAAACATTTTTCCGGTCATTTCCTGTGCAGCGACCATCGCCAGCCACCGGTCGACCCCCATTTTTGTGACATCTTTATAGCTGTTGCGTACCCCAAAATTTTCTTTTTCGGTAAAAATTTCCTGAATGACTCTATTTTCTGTGTCACAGAAATGAATAATTTTTTCTGAAATGTCTTTTTTACCCACATTAGATAAAAAAATATGGGAGAAATGTGTATCCGGCAGCCAATTAATAAATGCATCTGCATCTGTATGAACAAGAGGCTCTGAATCTTTAACATCAGCAAGAGCAACAGACTTTATTCTGCTGTTGCCGGCATCAACCAACAGAACGGCGGTATCAGATACCACGAAGGCTTACCTCACCGCCATGGAAACGGGTAATACCGTCTTCTGTTTCTACCAGCAGCGCCCCGCTCTGATCCACACCACGGTCAATACCAGAGAAACGCTTATCGCCCATTTGCAAAACAATTTTCTTGTCTGCAAATAAATCCAGAGATTCCCAGTAAGGTACAAACTTGCCGAAGCCCCGCTGAGTAAACTCAGGCAACAGCTCCCGTAGTGATTCGATAACAGCGGCAGCGAGCCTGTTACGGTCGGGCACTTCCCCTAAGTAGCCGGTTAAATCACTGTGAGGTTGCCCAACATCATACTGGGTATCGGGTACATTCACGTTCAGGCCAATACCAATGACACTGTGCGCAGTGGCGCCGATCTGGCCCTCAACCTCAATGAGAACACCCGCCAGTTTTCGGCCATTCAGGTAAATATCATTCGGCCACTTAAGCTGAGCATCTTCAATTTTGAATTTTCTTAATGCCTCACAGATGGCCACCCCAACGAGAAGAGACAATCCGGCCATGCTTTGGTAGCCATCCGGAAAAGACCAGTACATAGACATAGTCAGACTGCCTCCCACCGGCGCAGTCCATTTACGACCATGGCGGCCCTTACCGTCTGTTTGAACTTCGGCAAGTATTACGTCACCATCAGCTAAATCGTGCCGTGCTGTTGCAATACGTTTTTTCATTTCTGTGTTGGTGGACGCCAGTACCGGCTCAACTTGTATGGTCGACAAACCCGGTCTTGCCAGGTGTTTTTTGATTTGCTCTGTGCTGAGCATAGGAAAGCCCTGATTCAATCTGTAACCTTTACCTTTTACTTTAAATACATCCAGGCCCCAGTCAGCAAGCTGCGAGATGTGCCCTGCCACAGCGGTTCTTGAAAGCCCTACCTGTTGAGCAATGATTTCGCCGGAATGAAATTGTCCGTCAGCCAGTACAGACAAAATGTGCTGTCGTATAATTTTCGAGGCCTGCTTCATAGCGTAATTACTCCGGATTTGCCCACAAGCCTGACTTCCGGCTCCAGCTGAATATCAAATTTTTCATTTACGGCATTAATAATATCACCCGCCATCTTGATCACGTCCTCACCGGAAGCGTTTCCGGTATTGGTCAGCACCAAAGGTTGCGTGGGATGGCATCGCACACCACCCGTTTCGCGGCCTTTGAATCCACACTGATCGATTAACCAGGCTGCCGGCACCTTTTTACCGCTCCCGGCTGCAAACCCCGGAACTTCTCCGTATGTATCTTTAATTTTTTCGTAACGGGCCGCGGTAATGACGGGGTTTTTAAAGAAACTACCGGCATTGCCCAACAGATCAGGATCAGGCAGCTTTGCCTTTCTCACTTCAATGACTTTATTGTAGATACTTTCCGGTGTCGGGTCCTTCAGTGTTGCAAGCTCCCCGTAAGACACAATCAGCTCGTTATCTACCGGCAGACGAAAATTAACGTAGGTGATCAGCACGTCTCCTGACAGACGCCGTTTAAACACACTGTCGCGATATCCAAATTCACATTCATCGTTGGATAACGTGTGCTGTTCACCGGTGGTGATATCAATATACTCAACAGACTCGATATATCTGCCGACCTCGAGACCATAAGCCCCGATGTTCTGTATTGGAGCTGCACCTGCAGACCCCGGGATCAGTGCCAGATTTTCTAAACCGTACCAACCATTATCTAAACAGTGAGTAACCAGGTTATGCCAGTTCTCACCGCCGGCGACACGCAGCCTGTAAGCATCTTCCGTGGTTTGGACCTCTATCCCGCGCATGCCATTGATAAATACCGTGCCGTCAAAATCGGATAAAAACAGCGTGTTGCTGCCCCCACCCAGAAGATAGCTACAGGCAGACTCCCGCCAGTTCAGGAGAAATTCATCCGGTGTTGTAAAATGGCAAACTGCTTTGCAATTGGCCGGGAGGTGGAAAGTGTGGTGTGATGTTAGTGTGGGCACAGTCTAATAATACTTTTTCTCTTTGCCGCAATGGTAGGCGAACTGACCAGAGAATAAAAGCATCACAGCGCGTAAAGCCGGTCAGCGACTATTGGTTTTGTAAAGGTGGACTATTTTATATCGTTATCTGGATTTCCTATTTATCGCTATGACTAAAGAAATGGATAACCACGTCGTGTAAATTATCGCGGGTAACGTAGTCATTTTCTTTATTCTCTTCATCCTTGCCTATTTTATACAAATGAGAAATCCCCGCTCTGCGTCCTGCTTCAATATCAGACAGTTTGTCCCCTACCATGACGCTTTCACTGAGTGATATATCAAATTGTTTCGCCGCGTCAAGCAGCATACCCGGTTCGGGTTTTCTGCATGAGCAATCCAGCAAATATTTCCCTTCCCCATGTTTACTATGGTGCGGGCAATATTTTACGGCTTTAATATTGACCCTTTCCTTCTCGAATTCACCCAGCATCCATGTAGTTAATGACATAAACGCTGTTTCGTCGTAATAGCCCCGCGCAATACCGGACTGATTTGTAACGACGATGATTTCATATCCATTTTTTCTGATGGTGCGGCAGGCATCGAAAACTCCCGGAACAAAATCAAATGAATCCGGCGTGGAAATATAGCCGTGATCAATATTGATAACGCCATCACGGTCGAGGAAGAAGGCTTTGGCTTTCATGTTTTACTAGTCAGAAAATATTTAGAGGCAAGTGTATCACTCAGTCGGAAATGAGGTAAAAGAATTAGCCAACAAGGCAATGTGAAAAGCCGCACGAAAGTGCGGCTTTAATGAGGTATGGTGTTTGTGATTAAACTAAGTTACTTACGAACGACGAAAGCGACGTAGAGCAACCAGAGACAGAGCAAACATACCTAATGTAGCAGGTGCAGGAACACTTGTAGCAGAACCCGGACCTGTACCAATTGGAACGCTGGAAATACCGGTAATAGTAAACAACTGAGCAGCAGTCATTGTATCTACACAGCAAGAGGTACCTGTGAACAGACCCCAGTTTCCGTTACCCAGTACGAGTGGATCGGTAAAGAACCAATCATTATGACCGTTTGTATTACCCCAGTTACCCACATCTTCAGCCCAGCCATCTAATACACCAGAAGCTACCAAAGCGTCGTTAGAAGCAGTATCTCCACCAACATCATTCATAACGCCTGTCCAGTTAAACAGTTGCCAGCTGGCAGTATTCTGAGTAGATGCAGATGCATCCCAGGTACCGATTCTCACCCCACCATTGTCAGAATAGGCGCTGGACTGATTACCATGCCAATGCTGACCGTACATACGGATAGTTCCATTACCCAAATCTTTCCAACCAAAAGCAACAAGGTGCGCGTTTGCCTGGCCTGCCAGACAAAGAACACCAGCACAAACAACACTGATTTTTTTAATCCATGAATTCATAATGTAATCCCTTCGAAGGTTAATAGTTTTATAGACGACCCAAAACCATTTATCGTCTGATGACCTCATAGCAGAAATCGCGCCAGGATCAGGTTTTAAACTTTAGTCTTGTTTTTCAGCATGTTGAATCGGGGATAGCTGTCGCTTTGTTTAAATTGTAAACATATTTGACAAAGAGATAATGTTGCACTTTAAGTGATTAGAATTTACTAATACTTTACACTGAATAATTTTATTTTTAAGAGACTACTGGCGGCCAAATCCAATAATAAAGTACTAATTATTCATCGAAACGATAAATAATAGACAACTTATATGTAAAGTAACCTGACGGAAGGTACAGGGTAAGTTGTAGTTGAACGCAGATTTCAGTCCAATCAACGTTATGATTTGATCCAAACTCTCCAATTGAAAAAGAAGGATAAACAGGATTCGTTGAATTTCGGAAGAGATTCCGGGCAGAGAACAGAAACGAAAAAAGCCCGCTCAGATGAGCGGGCTTTTTCGAATTGGGAGCCTGACGGTGTGCTACTCTCACATGGGGAGACCCCACACTACCATCGCCGCTAACGCGTTTCACTTCTGAGTTCGGAATGGATTCAGGTGGTACCACGTCGCTATTGCCGTCAGGCATAAACTTTTTATAACAATTTCAGAAAGCTTGATACGTTTATCAATCAGAGTAACTTTACTACTCTAACTTAAGTAATTAGTCAGTCATTAACTTCAACACTCTAATGCTTAATCAATCTACCCCTTTAGCGAGTAGAAAAATGTTCAGGAAGGTTCCCTTCCGTTTAAGACATTTTTCACGACTCTCGCGAAGCGAGGTAAAAAGTCTAAAGCTACTTAGGCGTTGTATGGTTAAGCCTCACGGGCAATTAGTACAGGTTAGC
>NZ_CFHOXV010000082.1:0-4756 GCF_984505615.1 Alteromonas sp.
AATTACGCAAGGCTGCCTAATTTAGCGAGTGGTGCACTTCGGAGTTGAATTCGCGTTTTATTGACGAACTAAAAATTGAAACATTACTGAAATCAAATTTTTCATATTCTATGAATAGATTCCAACTAATTATTAATATCGAGATATGCGATTCCTCAAAAAATTGACTGTCCGCTTTTGGGATCCTATACGATAATTGAATGTCTGCTTTCTGGAATTACCCTTCTGAACGACCAAAACGGTGAATGACCGATTGTTGTCTTTAGCAGACGATTCTCATCAGACCACCTTATGTCCGCTATTCTCTGAATACTAAGAACGATTTTATTTATCTCTCATATACAAGGTGCTGTTAGCTACATCAATAATACTATTAATGGAAGCCAGCTCTTTATTCCCGACTATTCCTATAACAGTTCCATATTTCGAACCGACAGCCTGTCTCAGAGCACCCAGTTCAGTGACAAGAAAATCGTCGTTAACTTCCGCACTACCGATTTTTATTGTTTTATTCATGAGGACTTTCATAAGTGTTTCAGCCCCGTTTTCGCCGACTGATTTTGCTTTCGGATGATCATCCAATTTAAATCCGAAGTTTCCGGATAATACAGACCTGTCCAAGACGGTTTGCTGTGCACCTGAATCGACCAGTAAAACAACATCATGCTGCTCAAGCTTTGCTTTGATCAGGGTAAACCCTATTTCAGTTTGCAACAGAGGAATGGCGGTATACTTCGAATCAGCGCCTGAAAAAAATTCTTTTGTCTCACTTTCGTTTTCCGGAACTAAAAGTCTGCTTTCATTGATATCAACTAATGCGTGTAATTCAACAATTGCATCGTGACCAATAATTCCATCTATATCAGGTCCTAATTGCCTTATTGAATTTGCAAAGATATTCCTGAGCGTCAGCTCGTAACTCCCTATGACCAAAGACTGGATACTGACAGGGAATGTTTGGGTTGTGCCTTCTTTCTCATCGCCGGCAGTAACGCCATTAATACCACTTGAGGCTATTTTGATACCGAAATATTCAAGTTTACTCATGCCAACAACAGAACCCGTTGAGCCTGTATCAAGGATGAATTTGCCTTCCTTCCCATTGACAGCAGCTTTGAGGCTGAAGTGCCCGTCATCTGTAACTTGTAAAGGGATTTCATCCATAGCGGCATGCACGGAAGTCACACTGATTAGAAGATAAAATAAAGCAATAAATTTCATTCAACATCCTTGTTTTGGCAAATTTTTCGATAATTGTGAATTAAACACTCAGATAAAAGCAATGCAATTGCAATATCCGACTAATTTCTTCCATAAACCCAGTCCAGTCCCTGTACCAGGGTGGTCGGGAATGCGGTTGTATGTCTTGCCCCCTCAATAATCTGAAATTTAAGAGTAATATTCTCCCCCTTATTTTCGTTTATCTTCTTAGCCAGACTATCTGCTCCTGCGACCATATCCTGTATTTCGCCAAAAGATGGTTTCTCCAAATTCCCTACGGAAAGGTATACCTTTATTTTTTGCGATGGAACGATTTTCGCTGATTTAAGAATTTCATTATCGTTATACCAAACCGACGGACTGCCCAGAATATAATTGTCAAACATTTCAGGATGTCTGAATAACGCGTAAGCGCCGGGCAAACCTCCTAAAGAATGACCTGCAAAAGTCCGGTTTGAAGAACTCGCCCTGAAATTTTTCCGCAAACGAATATCTCTCGTCGCCGCTTTTCCCTGCTTGATCTGTCTGCGGATATATACAAAGCTAACAATATGGAGAATCAAAAGGATTTTGATCGTGGGTAAGCGCGCTGGTTTCATTGAGTTTGTGAAAAATCACTGGGAGTTTCTGGCGGTTGGCTGTCTGATTGCGATTTACCTTTTACACGGTCAGTATCTGCAGGCTGTCGCCTCTACGATTATCTCCCAGCCGAGGAAAAGCGACTTTTTGTTTGTTGATTATTATGAACTGGATAGATCCAGTGACATTAAATATCGTTTTGTGCCCTTAAAAGTCATTGCAACAGATGAGCAAAATATTACGGTAGCGGTAGGAAATATTGGTTTCAGTGAACCCGTATCGCCTGAAACTCACATCAAATTTGATAAACCACTCCTGCTCAGAAACTACTACCGGAAAAATCATCTTCGGTTCAGTCGCAAAGAACTGAGTTCCATGTACGAGAACGGGATTATTTACGACGCACGCCGCCCTCAAAACATCTACATCAGCGGATGGATCGTGATTAAATTAAGTGAAGTGTACACAGACTGAAAATAAGCAGAGGTAATTGCCTGATACCAGTCATTTCTTTACTGCGCCCCTCAAATAATCAGTTAAAACAAAGCGTTATGTTATAACATTTGTCATAAAACCGACATCATTCCGACATAAATCATTCATCTCAGATTAACCTGTTCGTCATACAGGCCGCCTACTCTGTTTCACCGTCCGGTCGGGGAACCGATACTTTCAGGGAAGAGAGGTTACACACATCACCTGCCTGCTTCCTGCTCCCTGCCGCAGACACACGGCTGCTTCTGTCTACAACGCCGGTAATCAAAAACATAATTAGGAATGTCATAATGAAATTTAACTGGAAAGCTTCTGTCAGCGCTCTGGCTCTGGCGGTTTCAACTGGTTTGCAGGCGGATGTGCTCCCTGCTTATCAGTCTGAAAGTGCCTGGTTCACCGACGCACAAACCAAACTCACTGAGAAACTGGAAACCACCAATAATTTTAAAGCCAAAAACGTGATCCTGTTTGTGGGTGACGGTATGGGTATTTCAACGCTGACAGCGTCACGTATCCGTAAAGGCCAGCTGGCGGGCAACCCCGGTGAAGAAGGTTACTTAGCGTGGGAAAGCTTTCCCGGTACTGCACTGGTAAAAACCTATAACGTAGATGCCCAGACTCCGGATTCAGCGGGTACGATGACAGCCATGATGTCAGGACTGAAAACTGACGTGGGTGTAATCGGTGTAGATGAAGACATCGAACGTGGCGAATGTTCAACAGTTGCCGGCAATGAAGTGATTACCGCACTGGAACTGGCTGAAATTAAAGGACTGTCTACCGGTGTGGTATCAACTGCCCGCCTGACTCACGCCACGCCTGCAGCCACTTATGCCAAATCAGCAGACCGCA
The DNA here is from genome assembly GCF_984505615.1 of Alteromonas sp. Taxonomy (NCBI): domain Bacteria; kingdom Pseudomonadati; phylum Pseudomonadota; class Gammaproteobacteria; order Alteromonadales; family Alteromonadaceae; genus Alteromonas; species Alteromonas sp. The sequence goes on from NZ_CFHOXV010000082.1 coordinate 3,148, forward strand.
ACTGGGAAGACGTATCTGATATGCCGGAAGCGGCAGTCACAGCCGGTTGTGCTGACATTGCCGATCAGCTGGTACATTTTGAAGATTATCTGGAAAGCCGTTACACCGGTATAGACGTTGACGGTATCGATGTTGCCATGGGCGGCGGCCGCCGTCACTTCCTGCCGAATGATGCTGCGTTTAACAGTAATGACGCGGTAAGTGAAACAGAAGGCGACCGTACTGACAGCCGTGATTTGACTGCTGAGTGGCAGGAAATGTACAGCGATGGTGTTTACGTAACCGATCAGGCCGGATTCGATGCGGTTGATGCCGCTTCCACGACCCGTCTGTTTGGTCTGTTCAACGAATCTCACATGCAGTACGAAGCGGACCGCGCCAACGATGTTGCCGGTGAGCCTTCAATTGCTGAAATGACCTCTAAAGCAATCGACATTCTCGATAACAACGACAAAGGCTTCTTCCTGATGGTGGAATCAGGTCGTATCGACCACGCTCACCATGCGGGTAACGCGTCAGGTGCACTGTCTGAAACGCTGGCGTTTGAGCAGGCTATCGAAGCTGCAGTAGCGAATACCGATCCTTCAGAAACTCTGATTCTGGTCACGGCTGACCACGGCCACGTGTTTACTATTGCCGGCTATCCTAAGCGCGGTAACCCGATCCTGGGCAAAGTGGTTAACGTAGGTGCTGATGAAGCGGCTACTGCTGCTGACGGCATGCCTTATACCACTGTGGGCTACATGAATGGTTTCGGCTTTAACGATTTGGCTACAGAAACCGATTCTGACGCTATCTACAGCGAAGAAATCAATGCTGGCCGTATGGATATTACCAGCGTGGATACCACTGCTGCAGGCTACCACCAGGAAGCGCTTATCCCGCTGTCTTCAGAAACTCACTCCGGTGAAGACATTGCCCTGCACGGCACAGGCCCAGGCAGCCAGTTAATTCAGGGTGTCATTGAGCAAAGCGTTGTATTCCACCTGATTAACCAGTCTCTCGGACTGATTGAAGAATAAGAAGAGGACATCATGAAAGTATTTAAATATAGCCTTTTAGCCATGGCCATGGCCGGCCTGACCGCTTGTTCTCTTGACGGTGATGATGGCGCTGACGGTACTGACGGCAGTAACGGATTAAACAGCCTGACGGTACAAACTGAACTGGCCACCGGCGATGCAAACTGCCCGAACAGTGGCGTACGTTTTGATTCAGGCCTGGATGCTGATGGAGACGGCGCGTTAAGCGACAGCGAAATTTCTGAAACCAGTTATGTGTGTGTACCGGCTAATGCAGAAGTGGCGACCAGTGAATTGCTAACCAGCCTGAACAACGAATATTTCGTAGCCGGTCAGGCGGAAGTTGAAGCGGCCAAAACCACATGGCTCAATGCGACTGGCACAACCTCTGTGGACGGTGTTCAGACTATTACCAGCAATACTACAGTGACCAAACACGCTTCTGTGGAAGCGGCTGTTGCATCGCTGAAAGGTAAAGCGAAAAACGTTATCCTGTTCGTCGGTGACGGTATGGGCGTGTCTACTGTGACGGCAGCCCGTATAATGGAAGGCCAGATGAACGGTGACAACGGTGAAGAGAACCAGTT
>NZ_CFHOXV010000083.1:0-3475 GCF_984505615.1 Alteromonas sp.
TGAATATCAGCTGGTCATTATGCAAAACCGGTTCACGGTAATAACCCGGAGTCGCCATGGCCTGCGATACAGAGAGGGCAAGCAGCACTGCTATGCTGCACGCGAGTCGTTTGCTCTTCATTCGTTTCATGGTTTGTTCCCTGTTGTAAGTGCTTTATAATTTATTTTTTCATCCCCGCCTCAACGCTGACGCTTTTTTATTCTTCGTCAGAGAAGTCAATCTGAGGAGCTTCTTTTTGTTTATCGAACAACTTTCATTTACAGACATCAGTATCGTGCTGGCAATTGGCTTTATGGTCGGTCTGGCCAAGGCCGGCATCCATGGTACATCTCTGCTGTCAGTTCCCTTACTTGCCATACTGTTCGGCGGAAAAGGTTCTTCCGGCATCATGCTGCCAATGCTGATTGCCGCTGATGTTTTTGCAGTCTATCACTATCACAGACACGCAAACTGGCAGTTTCTGATGAAACTGTTTCCTCCTGCGATTGCCGGAGTATTGCTTGGCACGTGGCTGGGCGACCACATCGACGACGGTATGTTCATGCGGGTCATGGCGGTGATTATTTTCGCCAGTGTGGCGTTAATGCTATGGCTGGAAAAGCGAAAAGCCGACGTACCTGATAATACGACGTTTGCTCTGCTGACCGGTGTCATGGGGGGATTCACCACTATGGTGGGCAATCTGGCCGGCTCTGTGATGGCTGTTTACCTGCTGAGTATGCGGTTACCTAAAAATGTATTTATTGGTACTGCTGCCTGGTTTTTCCTTGTCATCAACCTGTTTAAAGTCCCTTTTCATGTTTTTGTGTGGGAGACCATCAGTTGGGAAAGCCTGAAATTGAATTTGCTCGCACTGCCACTCATCATTGCAGGGGTATATTGCGGGATCTGGCTGGTAAAACGTATCAGTGAAGCTCACTACCGCTGGCTGGTTATCATCATGACCTTACTCGCAGCACTGGCGTTACTGCCGGGTTAACCCTTCACCTCTGCGCAGCCACCTCTGTTGCCACAAGGCGCATAACGATGCGCTTGACTACCGGCGACACCACCATAATCACAGGAAAAGCGATGGCAAACGTCAGCGGCCAGGAATTCAGCCAGCTAACAATCAGCACGTCTGTAAAACCGATATTAATTGTTGTTACTACCAGCGACATAATGCCGGACATAAAGAAAGCCATGAATAATGCAAAAACCACCGGTGCATAACGGGGATGAATCATAGAAGAACCTTTGAAATAAAAAATGAAGAGATGCGTGATGCGATGCACACTATAGCACAGAGGCTGTCGCGATATTACTTTGTGATTAAAAAGTATGCTAACTTAAAAGTAATGACACCACCGGAGACGGAAATGAAAACCTGGGAAGAGCATAAAAAGCAAATGGCAGCTGATGAAAGACGGGAGTGGATTCTGGCTCTGGCAGTCACAGCAGTTATTTTTCCGCTCATTGCCGTGCTTTTCATTTTTTAGGTAAGGCGCCGGAACGGATGGTATTTTCAGGTTCCGGAATCAAAAAAGCCCCGCTTACGCGAGGCTTCTAAGAATGGTGCCCAGAGGCGGGATCGAACCACCGACACGCGGATTTTCAATAGACAGCTTAGCCATAAAAATGATATAAATCAAAAACCTAATTAAAACATAAAATAGCTTTGCAAATTCTTTGCAAATCAACATATAACCTGTTCTACTAGCAGCATGGCTAAACAGATTGCTAGACATGACATAAACGACACGCTGTACATCTTCAAACAAGATAACAGCGAACGTTGGTATGCGCGATTTGTACTGTTCAATACGTGGTACTGCAAATCAACTAAAAAGAAAGATAAAGACGAAGCCATCGCTATGGCACATCGAATATTTCTCGACCACGAAATCCGAATCGAAACCAAAACGCTAGTTCAAAGCAAAAGATTCCGGTATGTAGCGGAAAGAGTTATTGAAAAACTTGAACGAGAGCTTAATGTCACCTCTCCTGAAAAACCCAAGGAACGAATCCCTGAGACCTTGATTGACTTTATAGAGAGCCAGGAAGGGAACAAAAATACCGAAAAGAAATTTCGTCATGACTACTCCCTAGCTCTCCGCAAATATCACATCCCCTACTTTGACAGAACATACGTTACATCGATAGACCAAGACGCCATTAAAAAATTTGATGAGTGGCGTATTAAACAATTCGGCAGAACACCGGCTTCATCAACGTTAAAGACCCATAATGCTGCGCTTAACTTAGTGTTTAAAGAAGCTATTGAACACAAGTGGATGATACCGATACAAGTGCCAGTATTGTCGTCGAAAGGTAAATCTGGAACACGCCGAGCCGCATTCTCAGAAGAAGAGTATGACGCTGTAATTGATGGTATTTACGAAAGTGAACGTAACGCTCACACCGAGAAGACAAGGCAAATCAGAGAGCTGCTTTATGATTACTGTGAGATTGCAGTAAATACCGGCATCCGTCCGGGCACAGAGATGGAAAGCATCACCTGGGGTGATATAGAACTAAAAGCCCAAGGAAGTAAAGCACAGTTCTTTATCAACGTACGCAAAGGTAAAACAACTAAACACACTGGCACACGAAAAATCGTCTGCAAAAAAGATGTCATTGGCGCGATATCCCGACTCCGCGAACGGTTTCCACATAGAACACCAAGTCAAAAATTATTCCGATTGGCTAACGGTGAAACAACACCACAGTTAGGCAAGGCATTTGAAAAGGTTCTTCAGAATAACAACCTTAAAACGCATTCAGATGTACCAAGGACACTATACTCGTTACGCCACACATACATTACATGGCAACTGCTGGCAGGCACAAGCATGGACGTTATTGCTAAACAGTGTGGTACTAGTGTTGCCATGATTGAACAACATTACAGTCATGTAAGACCTGAGATGTTTGCCGACGAATTATCAGGTGTAACTTTCGATAAAGCTAAGCCAAAGCCCGTTTCGAATAAAACACTAGAAAGGCGAGCTAAGACTGCTGAGCGCGACGAAAAACGTTTTAAAGAATGGGCGGCAGAATACAAGCACAGGGGTTGTATTTAAGTTTATTGATACGATTTTCACGAGATATTGACGAAATGATTTCCAAGCCGTATAGATTTTCTCCTCACCGATACAAATAGACACCCAAACAACTTGATTAAAAAACAACCAACACATAAAGTATGTGTACGCAGCAAGTGTTCACACAGATTAAGTATAGTTACACTGAAAAAGTAAGCCCTCTAACTTATGCACTATTAATTTTATTAATTTGAAAAAGGATTTAATTAATGAAATACAAAATTGTAAGCACCTTAACCACATCATCATTTTCAGTATTTTACGAACTTGAAGGACATGATATCAACCTCAGTTACAATGGAGATAGCACATACAAATCAACTGATTACGTAGAAGCCCGAATTCAGATAATAAGTGCACCACTCATGGTTAATGGGTGACAGACGATCAA
>NZ_CFHOXV010000084.1:0-2631 GCF_984505615.1 Alteromonas sp.
AAGAAGTGGGTATACCTATTAGTCGTTTTATTGTCTGGTGGCGTGTGCGCGCCGCGAACGTATTCAAAAACAGTTGACGGTCGAGAAAAAGGTGATTGTGGCCAAGTCGCTTTCAGTTGAGAAGTCCAAGACTAATTTGACAACGTTAATCACCGCATTATTTTATGACGTATCAGGTGACAATGACTAAAGAGTTCCAAAACTTGGCGAAAAGCGTGAGCGTGATTCCAGAATTCAGATAATAAGTGCACCACTCATGGTTAAACGGTGAGGAGAGATCAACTGCCTGTTGGTGGTACTCTGTAATCGCCAAAAAACAAGAGTAGTTACCATGAGTTACAAGCAGTTGATCGAGGGACAACGATACCAGATTGAGGCCTACTTACGCGAGGGTTTCAGTTACAGGGAGATCGGAAAACGTCTGAACGTGAGTCACAGCACAATCAGTCGGGAAGTAAATCGCAATAGAATTCGGGATAACCACTATTTGCCGGAAGTGGCTCAGGCGAAGGCATTGAAGCGACGTAGCCAAGCCGCAAAGTTCAGGATGTCTGAACTGACGATTACCTTTGTTGAGTTCGGGCTGAACGAAAAATGGAGCCCTGAGCAAATTGCTGGTGTAGGTAAAATCATCGGTCATCATGTCAGTCACGAATGGATTTATCGCTACGTCCAGCGTGATAAATTGAGTGGCGGTAGGTTGTACAAACAGCTGCGCCAGAGTCACAGAAGGTATCGTAAAGGTGACCGTGCGAAGCGGATAATTATTCCGAATCGCGTTGGCATTGAGCATCGTCCCGCTATTGTGAACAAGAAAAAACGGTTCGGTGACTGGGAAGCTGACACGGTTCTGGGCAAGCAAGGAACGGGCGCGATTGTTAGTCTAGTCGAGCGCAAAAGTAAGCTATACCTGATACGCAAAGTGCCAGCGAAAAGCGCAGCAGACGTGGCCCGAGCCATAGTTGGCATGCTGTGGAAATATCGAGGTCATGTCCGAACAATCACAGCGGACAACGGCAGCGAATTCTGTGACCACGAGCTGGTCGCTGAGAAGCTAAAAACCAATATCTACTTCGCGAATCCGTATTCATCCTAGGAACGCGGACTGAATGAGAACTTCAACGGCTTGCTGCGCCAGTACATCCGGAAAGGCACCGATTTACGGACGGTATCGGATAGGCAAATTAGTGAAATAGAACGGGCATTAAATGCCAGACCGAGAAAGTGTCTCGGCTTCAGGCAACCTGTTGCGGTATTCAACGAATTACGCAAAGTTGCCTAAATTAGCGAGTGGTGCACTTCGGAGTTGAATTCGCGGACTGTAACTAATTTTGTGTAACTGCCTATCTCAACATACTCTATTGAGAGTTAAGGATAGGCAGATGCAAATGAACAAGAAAGAGCTTGAAGCTTTCGCAAAGGAAGCGGCCAAAGGGATTAAAACACCTGAGGACTTGAACGAATTTAGTCAGATGTTGAAGAAGATCACCGTTGAAGCGGCACTAAACGCAGAGATGGATGAGCATCTTGGCTACGGGAAATATCAACAGTCCACGTCGACCAATACCCGCAACGGCAAAAGCAGTAAACGGGTCAAAACCGAAGATGGCGAGTTTAAACTCGATACGCCTCGCGACCGTGAAGGCTCCTTTGAACCCAAACTTGTCAAAAAGCACCAAACCCGTTTCACTTCCATGGACGAGAAAATCCTCTGGCTGTACTCACAGGGCATGAGCACCCGTGACATCGTCAATGCCTTTGAGGAGTGGTATGGCGCTGAGATATCGCCCACGCTCGTTTCTCGTGTCACCAATGCCGTTATTGAACAGGTGATTGAATGGCAGTCACGCTCTCTAGATGCCGTTTACCCGATTGTTTACCTGGACTGCATCGTCGTGAAGATTCGCCAGGATAAGCGGGTCATCAACAAGTCCATCTTCCTTGCTTTGGGTATCAACACTGAAGGTCACAAGGAACTGATGGGTATGTGGATTGCCGAGAATGAAGGCGCTAAGTTCTGGTTAAACGTGTTGACGGAGCTTCAGCAGCGTGGCGTCGAAGATATTCTTATCGCCTGCGTGGATGGTCTGAAAGGCTTCCCTGACGCCATTAACACCGTTTTCCCTCAGACCCATATCCAATTGTGTATCGTGCACATGGTACGCAACTCACTCAAATATGTGTCGTGGAAAGACTACAAAGCTGTTACCGCGGATTTAAAGCGGCTGTACCGCTCAGCCACTGAAGACGAAGCCTTGCTTGAACTGGAACGCTTCAGTGAAACTTGGGACGGCCAGTACCCACAAATTACTAAATCATGGCGCAATCACTGGCAAAACCTTAATACGCTGTTCAGTTACCCTGAGGATATCCGCAAAGCGATTTACACTACCAACGCCATTGAGTCGCTCAACAGCGTTATCAGAAAGGCTATCAAAAAGCGGAAAATCTTCCCAAGTGATGATTCAGCCAAGAAGATGGTTTACTTAGCGATTAAAGATGCCAGCAAAAAATGGACAATGCCCATTCAGAACTGGCGTCAGGCTATGAGTCGTTTTATTATCGAGTTCGAGGAACGCTGATATTGTCCGCGACTACTGAAATATTAAAAAGATGCAGCCCTACGCAGAT
>NZ_CFHOXV010000085.1:0-2413 GCF_984505615.1 Alteromonas sp.
TGCGTTATTCCATGCTGGTTGAAGATGGTGAAGTAGTAAAACTGAATGTTGAAGATCCGGGCCGTTTTGAAGTGTCTGACGCAGAAACAATGCTTAACAGTCTTTAATCATAATAAAGTGTCTTCTGAAGCGGAATTGACTTAGACTTTAGTCTATTCCGCTTGTCCCGCGATCCCTCTTTTTATAGCCTAAGTGACTCAATAAAATAGATTTTAGTAAATGTTGCGATGGATTTATCTATTTTTGTCTTTTTAACAACATTTAATGTACAGCGCCATACGTTCTGCTATTCTTAAAGAATAGAGCGGTATACCTATGCAGGTGGAGATTATTTGGTACTTCACGAAGAAAACCATTAATCATCCGTGCGCTCATGCTCACAGGGTAAGTTGAGCAGCTCAAACGGAACCATGGAGGGAAAGTATGTTGAGCAAAAACCAGAAGTTTGGTGTCTATCTGATATCCAAATCCTTATCTTCAGATGAAGCAAGCGACGAACAGGTCATCCTGTTTAAGCATCTATTGCAAACCTGTGGTTATGAAATCACAGAACTCACATCTATAGAACAGTTAGAAACCACCTCCAATCAGGATCTTATTTTTTACGATGCCGCTAAGGCTGAAGAAAAAATGGAAGCGTTTTACCGTTATCAGGGCTTTGCCCGCTGGATTCTGTTTAATCTGGAACACGGCGATATTGATGAATGTGAGGCCATCATTGCGGGTGTGGAGGGAACCTTCTATACCTCTGACTCACCTGAATTATTACTGAAAGGTGTGCGCCGGCTGGCCAAAATGGACGTGTGGTTTAAACGCAACTCCATTAACGAGGCATTACGCCGGTTACGGCAACAAACCCGTAAAACCAATGCGGCTATTTCCCGTCCCAAAGAGTTAAATAAAATGGCACTGCATCCCAAGCTTACCAAGCGGGAAGTAACCATTATCGAGCTGGTGGCACAGGGTTCGCAGAATCAGGAAATCGCTGATCAGTTGCATATCAGTGTGAATACGGTAAAAACGCATATATACAGTATTTTCCGTAAAACCCATTCGAGAAACCGGATTGAGTTGCTGTCGTGGTCACAGCAATTCGTCAGTGAGTACTCCTGACGCTTCAAGAATCTTACCGGGCACACTATAATCCGGCTTTTGAATTTGCCGGAGTCAGTTTGTGATCCAGAAAGATGTCATTGTAATCGGTGCGGGCGCTGCCGGATTGTTCTGCGCAGCGCAGGCGGGTAAGCGTGGCCGCGCTGTCGCTGTGCTGGATCACGGAAAGAAAGTCGGGCGTAAAATACTCATGTCCGGCGGCGGACGGTGTAATTTCACCAACATGTACGCTGAACCGGCCAATTTTCTGTCTGCTAATCCTCATTTCTGCAAATCTGCTCTGAGCCGCTATACCCAGTGGGACTTCATCTCTCTGGTGAGCGAATACGGCATTCCCTATCATGAGAAAACCCTCGGCCAGTTGTTCTGTGATAACAGCGCATCAGACATCGTAGATATGCTGGTAAGAGAATGTGATAAAGCCGGTGCTGAAATCGTTACCCGCTGTGACATTCTGAGTGTGGAGAAAACAGAGACCGGCTATGCGCTGAGCACTTCACTGGGCGATTATGTTTGCGAATCCCTGGTTATCGCTACCGGCGGTCTGAGTATGCTGAAAATTGGCGCTACGCCATTCGGCTACAAAATTGCAGAACAGTTCGGCCTGAAAGTCCTGCCAACACGAGCCGGCTTGGTGCCTTTTACATTGCACGACAAAGACAAGCAGGCGCTGGAGGCATTGAGCGGTATCGCTGTCGATACGTCAGCAAGTTGTAACGATACATCTTTCCGCGAAGCGATGCTGTTTACTCACCGGGGGTTAAGCGGCCCGTCCATGCTACAGATATCGTCCTACTGGCATCCGGGGGACACCCTGCATATCGACTTACAACCTGCCATGAGCGCCGCTGAATATCTGACAGCCGCTCAACAGGATACGCCCGACGCGCAACTCTCTACGGTTCTCAGTAAGTTCTATCCCAAACGGCTGGCACAAACCTTTATCGACACCCTACAGTGGCCTAATGAACCGGTAAAACGCCTGACCCACAGTCAGATAGCGGAAATCGACAATACCTTATCTGACTGGCAAGTCACGCCCAATGGTACAGAAGGCTACCGCACCGCAGAGGTGACACTGGGCGGCGTAGATACAGACGAACTGTCATCTAAAACCATGATGAGTAAGAAAGTTGAAGGCTTATTCTTCATTGGCGAAGTGGTAGACGTCACCGGCTGGCTCGGCGGCTACAATTTCCAATGGGCCTGGAGCAGCGCCTGGGCTGCAGGGCAGTATGTTTGATGTGAACCGGCTTAACTAAAACGAAGACAAAGTAGCCTTATAGACCTCTGAATAAAA